>JBJTHX010000308.1:0-2956 GCA_046094745.1 Planctomycetia bacterium | reverse complement strand
GCCGGTTCGAGCTGCGGGTGCGGCTGGTCGCCGGGCCGAAGGGGGAGCCACAGGACGTGCAGTCGGTGCCGATCGTCCCGCGACACGCCGCCCCGCAGCTCGAACCGGCTGGTGTGGTCGGCACGCACCGGCAGCAGCGGGTCGACCTTGAACCGCACCCGCTCGCCAGGGCGGTGCACGGAGGTTCCCCGCGCGGCGGCGGCCTCCGCAGGTCCGACCCTCAGGAAGTCGCCGGCCGCCTGGCGGATCGTGAGGCGGTTGCCCTCGCCGTCGAGCGGCTGCTGGACCGCTGCCGCGAGCACGTCGGCGACGGCCACGTCGACGGTCGTCTCCGGCTGGCCGCCGCTCGCGAGCCGCACCTGCAGTCGGGCGGTCCGCCAGTCTGCGATCGAGAGCTCCACTCCGTCGGAGGCGATCGGCCGCGGCTCGTGGACGGCGAGCGTGCCGCCGGCGTCGTGCAGCATGGCGGCCGCATCGGGCTCGGCACAGAGCGTCCGCCATTCCGGCACACTCTCCACGCCTGCGGTGACGACTGCGATCGTGCCCGACCAGGCCTGTGGCTTGCCGCCACCCCACTGCACGCGGATCGCGACCGGACGGACGTCCTCACGGGCCACGGCCGCCACGGCCCCGGCCACCGGCAGTTCGCCCGCCACGGCAACGCCGCGCAGGGCGAGGCCGGCAAGCACAATGAGCCCGCGGGAGCGGGCGCGGCGGCAGGCGGACGGCTGGGGCATCGGCGCGATCCGGGCGGTCCTCGGCCAGCGGAGCGGCGGAGGGGGCGGGATGGTAGCGGTCCGACACGGACCGGGCAAAGCGTGTTTGCCCGCAAAAACACGGACCGAAACGTCATCACTGCCCGAGGCGGGGTGAGGATCGCCGCCGGCCGCCGCGGCCGCCAGGGGCGCGAGTTCCTCGACGACGGCCGGACACCGGTCGGCGACGTCGCACAGTTCGAAGTAGTCGTCGGGCTTGTGGAACAGCCGTGGCGACCGACCGGTGGCGGCAACCAGATGCCAGCCGGGCGTGACGATCGCCACGCCGTGCGCCGTGGTCGCGATCACGCGGTCACGTTCCCGTGCGGACCAGTCGGTGAGCAGGCCCGCGAGACTGTGGCCGCTGGCGGCGGCATCACCGGGCGCCGCCGCGAGCCCCAGGTCGCCGAGCAGCCCGCCGAGGTCCGCCGGCACGACGAGACCGTGGAACCGCTGGCCGGCCATCCGCCCCCGCGCATCGGCGAAGATCGCCGGCACGTGGACGAGTTCACCGTAGGGTGCGAGCGGGCCGGTGCCCACGCGGCCGTGCAGGCCCAAGCCGAGGCCCCGCACACCGGCGACGAGCACGTGCCGTCCCCCGGCCGCCCCGAGGAGATGCGCGAGGCAGGCGTCGAGGTGGGTCAGTTGGCCCGCGAACGCCTGGCGGATGCCGACGAGCAGGTCGGGGTCGGCGTCGTCGCCGAGTTCCATCTCCGGCACCGCGGCGGCGGCGTAGGGCCGCGGATCCTCGGGGTCGAAGTAGACCTCGCGACATGCGAGCGGCGCATCCCAGGCGACACCGAGGCTCGCGGCGTGCAGCCAGACGACTCGGTGCCGGTCGCCGGCGAGGGCTTCGCCGGCGGCGCGGCACAGCCGGCCGAGGTTCGTGGCGGTGGCGTCCGCCGCGGGGGCCGGCGGACACGTTGCCTCCAGCAGTCGCACGTCGCAGGCGACCGCCGCCGCGACGTGCGGCGCATCGGTCACGAGGGCCGCCTCCGCCGCCAGCGAGCCGAGGCCGAGCCCGCGGAGCGTCGCCAGGTCGTCGTCGCCGGTCGCGATCAACCGGTCGAACGTGACACCGCGGCCCGCGAGGGCGTCGATCGCCGGCGTCGCCAGCCAGGTCGAGCCGTAGGCGGGCAGGATCCAGGCGGGCAGCCGGTCGAGCGTGACGACGAGGAACTGCGGCGGGTCGGTGGCGGTCGTCATGTTGCCTTTATGCCGCACCGTGGGCCATGCTGTCACCTTCTCCCCGCCCCAGGACCGGACCGCCGTGCGACAGCCGCCCTACCGGACGCAGCCCACCGCCACGGCGGGCATGCCGCCGGGCATTCCCTTCATCGTCGGCAACGAGGCGGCCGAGCGGTTCTCGTTCTACGGGATGAAGACGATCCTCGTCGTCTTCATGACGCAGCATCTGATGTCGGCGGCCGGCACGCCCGACTTCCTGACCGAGACCAAGTCCCGGGAGTGGCTGCACCTGTTCGTTGCCAGCGCTTACTTCTTTCCCGTCATCGGCGGCATCGTGGCCGACGCCTTCCTGGGCAAGTACCGCACGATCCTCCTCCTGTCGCTCGTCTACTGCGCCGGACACCTCTGCCTGGCACTGATGGACATGCCGGCGCCGTTCCTGCGGGCGACGCTCGAGCCACGGGGCTGGCTGATGGCGGGCCTCGCCCTGATCGCCGTCGGCTCCGGGGGCATCAAGCCCTGCGTGTCAGCCCACGTGGGCGACCAGTTCGGCCAGTCGAACCGCCACCTGCTGGAGCGGGTCTTCGGCTGGTTCTACTTCGCCATCAATTTCGGCTCCTTCTTCTCCACGCTGCTGACGCCCTGGCTGCTGGAGCACCACGGCTCCGACTGGGCGTTCGGCCTGCCGGGCATCCTCATGGCGCTGGCAACGTTGATCTTCTGGCTCGGCCGTCATCGGTTCGTGCACGTGCCCCCGCGCGGGCCCGCCTACTTCCGCGAGACGTTCGGGCCCGAGGGGCTCGCCGCCATCGCGCGGCTGGTGCCCCTGTACCTGCTGGTCGCCGTCTTCTGGTCGCTCTATGACCAGACCGGCGGCGCATGGGTGCAGCAGGCCGAGCGGATGGACCGCTGGTTCCTCGGCATCAACTGGCTCCCCAGCCAGATCCAGGCCGTGAACCCGCTGCTCGTGCTCCTCTTCATCCCGCTCTTCGGGTTCGTCATCTACCCCGCCG
>JBJTHX010000307.1:0-5860 GCA_046094745.1 Planctomycetia bacterium | reverse complement strand
CCAATGGGCGTCGGCGTAGTCGGGCTGCTGCCGCAGCACGCCGTCGAGGGCCGCGAGGGCCAGCTCATGCTCGCCGAGCTCCGCCAGGACGCAGCCGAGGCTGGCCCGCGCCTCCAGGTGGTCGGCATCGATTTCGATCGTGGCGTAGTAGCGCTCCCGTGCCGCGGTCAGAACGCCGGCTCGGTAGAGAAGTTCCGCCAGCGTGAACATCACCTGAGCCGTCGGCCCCTGGGCCTGGAGCACGGCCCGCACCGCCTCCGCTGCCTCGCCGAACTGCTCTACCGTGCGGGTGACCTGACGGCGGCCCGCGAGCGCTACTACGCCACGATCGAGATCGATCCCGACCACCTGCGGGCACGGACGAGCCTGGGCTGCGTGCTCGCCGAACTCGGCGAGCACGAACTGGCGCTTGCCGCACTCGAGGGCGTCCTGCGGCAGGAGCCGGACTACGCCGACGCCCACTGGCACACGGCCAGCGTGCTCGCCGACGTGGGCCGGACGGCCGAGGCCCGCCATCACCTGCGGACGTTTCTCGAGCTCGCGCCGGACAGCCCGTGGGCCGTGTCGGCCCGCGATCGGCTCCGCTGAACGACGGTGGAGCTCGATCACGAGGCGTGCCCATGGCCGAAGCAGACGACGTCGACACGCTGGTCGTGGTCCTGGCAGACGGCGATGCGACCGCGCGCGCCGCTGCGGCGGAGCGGCTCTGCCGCCTGGGTGCCGCGGCGGCCACGGCCGCCGTCCCGCTCGTGCGGGCCTGCGGCGACGACGACCCCACGGTGCGGGAGTGGGCCGTGGCGGCACTCGAGGACCTCGGGCCACCGCCGGCCGGAGCGACGGCGCACCTCGCCGCAATCGCGGCCGGAGGCGATTGCCTGGCCGCCTACTGGGCCGTCACCCTCCTGGGTCGGTCTGGGCAGTCTGCGGCGGAGGCGGTGCCCACGCTGGCCGTGTGCCTCGGGGCGGATGATCCGGCAGTCGCCGAGCGTGCCGCCTGGGCGCTTGGCAAGGTCGGCCCTGGCGCGGCCCCGGCCCGCGCGGCCCTCGCCCGCGCCGCCGAGTCCCCGGCCCCTCGCCTGGCCCGGCTCGCCCGCGAGTCCCTGGCCACAATCGGCGGCTGACAGCCGAGCGATGCCGCCCCGGCGGTTCGGTCGATACGAAGGGGGTGGGCACTCCCGTCTCCATGCCGATCCGATGCCCCGCCCGCGCGGCCGCGGCGTGCGGGCTCGCGGCCGTCTGGCTGCTGGCACTTCCCGGTCGCGTGGATGGCCAGCCGCCGCCCGCGGCGGGTGCCGTGCCGAAGCCCGGGAACGCGATCCTCGTCGCCAGCTTCAACATCCAGGTGTTCGGCGAGTCGAAGTTGTCGAAGCCACAGGTCGTCCAGGTGCTCGCCCGGGTCGTCCGCAACTTCGACATCGTCGCCATCCAGGAGGTGCGGGCGAAGTCGGATGAGATCCTGCCGGCCTTCGTCCAGGCCGTGAACGCCGACGGCAGTCGCTACCAGCACGTCATCGGCCCCCGTGAGGGGCGCACGTCGAGCAAGGAGCAGTATGCCTTCGTCTACGACACCAACCGCATCGAGGTCGATACCTCGTCGCTCGGCGTCTTTCCCGACCCCCAGGGCCGGCTCCACCGGCCGCCGATGCACGCCCGCTTCCGCACCCGGATCACGCCGGCCGAGATGGCCTTCACGTTCTGGCTCGTGAACATCCACACCGATCCCGACGAGGTGCCGCAGGAACTCGATGCCCTCGCCGGCGTCTTCCAGGCGATGCAGGCGGCCAGGCCGGACGAGGACGACGTGATCCTGCTCGGCGACTTGAACGCCGGACCGCCCCAGTTCGGCGCCCTGCAGCGGATTCCGGGCATCGGCTGGGCCATCGCGGGCGTGCCGACGAACACCCGCCGCAGCAAGACCTACGACAACCTCGTCTTCGCCGGCCCGATGACCGGCGAATACCTCGGGCACTCCGGCGTCCTCGATCTTCAGAACGCCTACGGACTGTCACCGGAACAGGCTCTGGAGGTTTCAGACCATTGCCCGGTGTGGGGAGCGTTCTATCCGGCGGAGGCGCGGCCGCAGGGCCTGCCGGCGATGGCCGGCCAGCAGCCGCTGCGCCGCTGAACTGGTGGCCACGGGGGCGGAGGGTATGTTCGGCGAGTCGCACTCCGCAACCTTTCCCGCGTGCGACCTTAGCGGCCCAGCATGACGATCCCGGAACGTGAGTACGAGTTCTCGCTCGAAGGCGGCCGGCTGGCCGGAGGCGGAGGCATCCTGCCGTTGATGGCCGACATGGGCCGGGCGCTGGCCCTCGACCCGGAGATGCGGATGCTCGGTGGTGGCAACCCCGCCGCCGTGCCCGCGGTGCAGGCGCTCGTGCGCCGCCGCATGGCCGAACTGCTCGCCGACGGGCCGGCGTTCGACCGGATGATGGTCAACTACGACCCGCCGCGGGGAAACCCCCGGTTTCTCGCCGCGCTCGCGGCGCTGCTGCGCAGGGAGTACGGCTGGGACGTGGGGCCGGAACACCTGGCGATCACCAGCGGCGGGCAGGCGGCCTTCTTCTACCTCTTCAACCTGCTTGGCGGCACGTTCGCCGGCGGCCGCCGAAAACGCATCCTGTTGCCCGTGTGCCCCGAGTACATCGGATATGCGGAACAGGGGCTCGAACGGGATCTCTTCCTCGCCTGCCGGCCGGCCATCGAGACGGGGCACGGGGGCGAGGCCCGCTGCTTCAAGTATCGGATCGACTTCCCCGCCGTCGACCGGGCGCTCGCCGCCCACGACGTCGGCGCGATCATTGCCTCGCGGCCCACCAATCCCAGTGGCAACGTCCTCACCGACGATGAGGTGGGGCGGCTGGCCTCGATCGCGGCCGCGAGACGGATTCCGCTCGTCATCGACAATGCCTACGGCGCGCCCTTCCCGGACATCCTCTTCGTGCCCGCCCGACCCTTCTGGGACCGGCAGGTGATCCTGACGATGAGCCTCTCGAAGCTCGGCCTGCCGGGGACGCGGACGGGCATCGTCGTCGCCCCGGAGCCGATCGCCCAGGCCCTCTCGGGCATGACCGCGATCGTGGGCCTGGCCAACGGCACGATCGGCCAGCAGATCGTGCTGCCCTGGGTGGAGGACGGCAGCATCCTCCGGATCGGCCGCCAGCACCTGCAGCCGTTCTACGCCGCGAAATCGGTCGCGGCGACCGACTTCGCCCGCGCGAGCCTCGATGCCGCGGGCGTGGACTGGGCCCTGCATGCCCGTGAGGGGGCGTTCTTCCATTGGCTCTGGCTGCCGGGGCTCCGCATCCCGACCCTCGAACTCTACGCGCGGCTGAAGGCCCGCAAGGTGCTCACCGTGCCGGGCGAGCACTTCTTCTTCGGGCTCGAGGAGGAATGGCCGCACCGCCACCAGTGCCTGCGGCTGAACGTCTCGGGGCCCGCCGACACCGTCCGCGAGGCCTACGCGATCATCGCGGCCGAGGCGGCGGCCGCATCGGCCCGGTAGGCGATGCCGCCGCTTGCCGATCGTGGCGGCCCGGGGGTCACCCCGTTCACTCGGCGACCGGTGACACCGGGCCGAGGAAATGCTCCAGGAACAGGTAGGCCTGTTCGTTGGATTCGGCCGTCGGCTGGTGGGTCGGCCGTGAGGTGAGGGCGACGCGGTGCTCGTGGCCCAAGAGACGGTTGACCGCGACGGCGTGGTTGAGGGCCTGCCACCGGGCCGGGCCGCCGTCGAGGTCACCGCCCGAGACGAGAAACGGCCGCGGCGCCATCAGAGCGTGGACCTCCGTCAGATCATGGCCGCCCGCGACCAGCCGCTTGTAGGCCCCCGTCCGCGGGCTGTCCGGCGCGAGCGGCCCGCGGCGCCGGGTGACCTGCGGGTCGCGGCCGAGATACCAGGGCTCCCAATAGTTGGCGTTCGGCTGCGTCTCGTCGAAGACGATGCCGCCGTCGTCCCAGACGGCGGCGGCGAACTTGTCGTGGAAACAGGACGCGAACAGCGCCCATTTGCCACCGTAGGAATGCCCCATGACCCCGATCCGCGCCGGATCGACCTCCGGCCGCTGTGCGAGCAGCGTGTGGCAGTTGGCCGCGATGAAGGCGTGATAGCTCAACGGCTGGCACTCCGCGCCGCTCAAGAGCGGATTGGTGGCGTCGTCGCCCGGCGTGCCGATCGCCAGGGTGACGAACCCGCGCCGCGCCAACTGCCACGCGAAGTCGCGAAACTCGGCCTTGGGTGTCCCCACGTACCGTGCCGCCTGACCCGCGACCGGTGGCCCGCGGTAATCGATCGACGGCTCGGGTGCGTAGAACGGCACGAGCACCGCGGGCCGCCGCTGCTCGCCGCGGGGCACGAGCAGGTAGCCGTGCTGCATCACCCTGGGGGCGACCTCCAGGTTGATGCGGTGCACGACGACGCCCTCCCGGGTCTCCGCCGAGACGAACTCGATCTTCGGCCGCTTCACCAACTCCGGCCACGGCCCCATCTCGCGGTGCCACAGGGCCAGAATTTCCGCGCGGCGCCGCGGCCAGTCCGCCGCGTCGGCCACCGGCCGACCGTCGGAGAACCGCAGGGGCGAGGGATAGGTGCCGAAGTCGTTCGCGAAGGCGGCCGGCGGCTGGAAGAACGGCCGGATCTTGGCCCACGGTGCGTCGGGCTCGGCAGCCCAGCCGGGCAGGCAGATGGCGCACACGCCGAGCATGAGACCGCTCGTGCGAATCCTGGGCATCGATGTCATGAAAGTAGTGTCCTCGGCCGGGGACCATGGCAACGCCGTGGCCGCCGAGGAGCGTCAATAGCCGGCCACGGTGGTCGCGCTGCCGCCTGCGATCGGCGGCATCTGCAGCCGCCGCCGGGCCTCGTCGAGCATGTCCCGCGTGCGGCTCGCCCCGCAGCGGGAGACGCCCAGTTCGCGAACCTTCAGTAGCGTGTCGAGGTCGCGGACGCCGCCGGCCGCCTTCACCTGCACGTGTGCCGGCGAGTGCCTCCGCATGAGCGCCAGATCTTCCAGTGTCGCGCCGCCGCTGCCGTAGCCGGTCGAGGTCTTCACCCAGTCAACGCCCAAAGCACCGCAGATCTCGCAGAGCCGGATCTTGTGGGCATCCTCGAGGGAACTGTTCTCGAAGATCACCTTCACCTTTTGCCCGGCCGCGTGGATGACCTCGGTGACGGCCCGGATGTCGCTCCGCACGTAGTCCCAGCAGCCGCTGAGCACCTGTGAAATGTTGACGACCATGTCGAGTTCCGCGCCGCCGTCGGCCAGCGCCCGCTCGGCCTCGAAGACCTTGGTCGCCGTGGCGTGGCCGCCGTGCGGGAAGCCGATCGTCGTGCTCGCCTTCACGGTCGACCCGGCGAGCAGTTCGGCGCACCGCGCGAGGTAGTAGGGCATGATGCACACGCTCGCCACGTCGTAGGCGACAGCCAGCCGGCAGCCGGCCTCCAGGTCGTCCACGGTGAGCGTGGGATTGAGCAATGAGTGGTCGATCATCTTCGCGACGTCGGCATAGGTGTAGGACATAGGCATTCGTTCTGGACGAGGTCGGAGTACCGAGAATACGCCAGTCGGAGCCGTCCACCTAACCACACGCAAAGCCTCGGCCTCATGCCTCGCTTTGCTTTGCCGGCCGCCGCCGGCTCCCGAGGGCCCGCCATCCAGGCGGGCAATCAACTCAGAAACCGCACGCAAAGCCTCGGCCTGTGGTGTGCGGACTGCGACTCGCACGCCTGGAGGCGTGCGCCACGGAGGGCCCGCCCTCCGGGCGGGCAGCCATCGCGATCCGCCGCACGCAGCGGCCGAAGGCCGCGCCGCGTGCATGACACACGCAAAGCCTCGGCCTCATGCCTCGCTTTGCTTTGCCG
>JBJTHX010000306.1:0-3572 GCA_046094745.1 Planctomycetia bacterium | reverse complement strand
CTGCCACCGCGGCTCGTCGAAGAACTGGCCCGCACGCGGGTCGAGGCCCAGCAGGCCTGGGTCGCCGCTCGGGCGGCGTCGGATTGGCAGACGCTCGCTCCCTGGCTCGAGCGGATGTTCGCGCTGAAACGGGAGCAGGCCACCTGCCAGTCGCCGGACCTCGATCCCTACGACGCCCTGCTCGACGACTACGAACCGGGTGGCCGCTGGCGCTCGATCGCGGCGCGGTTCGCCGGCCTCCGGGCCGGGCTCGTGCCGCTCGTGCAGGCCTGCGGGGCGGCGCGGCAGCGGCCCGACGACGCGGTCCTGCGTCGGCGGTATCCGGTGGATGCCCAGCGGCGTTTCGTCACGGCCGTCGCCGAGCGGATCGGGTTCGACTTCCGCCGCGGCCGGCTCGACACGACCCCCCACCCCTTCTGCTCGACCGTGGGTCCTGACGACTGCCGGATCACGACCCGCTGGGACGAGCGGTTCCTGCCGACGGCGCTGTTCGGCGTCCTCCACGAGGCCGGGCACGGCCTCTACGAGCAGGGCCTGCCTCGCGCATGGTACGGTCTGCCGCCGGGCGAGGCGGCGTCGCTGGGAATCCACGAGTCGCAGTCGCGGCTCTGGGAAAACCTCGTCGGCCGATCGTGGCCGTTCTGGGAATGGTGCTTTCCGGAGGCACGGGCGGCCTTTCCCGATGCGCTCGGCGACACCGACGCCGCCACGGTGCACGCGGCCCTGCTCACCGTGCGGCCGTCGTTCATCCGCGTGGAGGCCGACGAGGTCACCTACAACCTGCACGTCATGCTGCGGTTCGACCTGGAGCGGGCGGTGGTGCACGGCGACCTGGCCGTCGCCGACCTCCCGTCCGCCTGGGATGAGCGGTTCGAACAGGACTTCGGCATGCGGCCACCCCGCGCCGCCGACGGCGTGCTGCAGGACATCCACTGGAGCGCCGGCCTGATCGGCTACTTTCCGACGTACGCGCTCGGCAACATGTTCGCCGCCCAACTGATGGCCGCGGCCGCGGAACGGCTGCCCGGGCTGGAGGATGATTTCGCCCGTGGATCCTTCGTGGAACTCCTCGGCTGGCTGCGAAGGGAAGTGCACGCATCCGGCCGGCTGCTGGAGTCCGAGCCGCTGGTGGAGCGGGTCACAGGGCGCCCGGCGAGCGAGTCCTGGCTGCTCGAGAGCCTGCGTCGGCGATATGGCCCCGTGCACGGGCTGTGAGGCTGCCGGCCGCGGTGGCGGCCCGGGAAAGCCCGGTGGTACAATTTCGCGGACTCCCGCTTCGTCGCGGGCGTCACGATCCACACTGGCAGCGAGTTCGGGAGTTCGCGATGGGCGACGAGAAGCCACACGACGAGTCCGCGCCGGATCCTTGGGCCGACCTGCTCGGCGACGGTCCGGGTGAGTCCGCGGAGGAGTTTTCGTTCTCCTTCGACGAGCCTGCCGAGGTCACGCCGTCCGCCGCCGCGGAGCCGTCGGAACCCGATGCCGCGACAGAGCCCGAGGCCGATCCCGACGCCGCCTTGATGCCTGCGGCCGCCGATCTGCCACCAGCCGATGGGGACGTGGAGCCGCAGCTTGACGATGAACAAGCGGCCGCATGGCTCGACGACGTCGAGTCGTCCGCCGCGGCCGAACCCGAAGCCGATGCGGGGGGCTCGTCGATCGAAATCGGCACCGGCCGATCGGGGATCGTCGCGAGCGATGAGGTCGATGCGTGGGGCGACGTCGGGCCGGCCGACGACCCGCAGCCGTCCGAGGCCGACACTTCAGGCGACAGCTTCTCCTTCGACGACCCGGAGCCGGCGGTGGGTGAGGGCGTGGCCGAAGAGGGGATCGCCTTCGCGGAGGACGCGGCCGCGGAGGAAGCGGCGTTTCCGGGAATCGACGCGGGTGTCGAAGACGCCGCCGTCGGCCTGGCGGGTGCCACCGTCGCCGCGGCCACCGCGGCCGGGGGAAAGGCCGGCAAGATCGCGAAGCCGGCGAAGGCCAAGAAGGGCGGGATCGGCCAGATGATCGGGGTTGTGCTGGGCGGCGCGTTGTCGATCCCGATCGTGTTCGGCATTCTCATCGGGCTCATGTGGGCCGGTGTCACGGTGCCGGTCGGAAAGTCGATCGGCCGGGCGCTGCCCGAGTCCATGGCGTTCATCGTGCCCGAGAAGTTCCGGCCGGGTTTCAAGAGGAGCGCGGTCGCCGTCGCCGCCCCCGGCAAGCGGGCGTCGCTCGACGAGTTGGGCACCGGGCAGCCGCAGGCCGGCGACGAATCGGCGACCGAAGAGTCGCCGGCAGAGCCCATGGACGGCGCCATCGACGTCGGTTCCCTGCCGCTCGATGAGCCCGAGGCCGGTGATGCGGACACACCGGTCGTTGACGACGAGCCGGTCGTGCCCGGGGGCGACGGCGACTCGTTCGCGGATCCGCTCGCGGCGGCCGCGGAGCCGGAGATGAAGCCCGACGAGGCGGCTCCGGACGACGCCTCGATCGAAGCTGCCAAGGTCGCCGCGGCTGACCGCAAGCAACTCGACGCGGCCGTGCAGGAGGCCCTGACCGCGGTCGATGCCCTCGAGGAGGTGGCCGACGCCGAAGATCCCGCACGCAAGAAACTGCTCGTCGATCTCTACAAGGCGCTGGCCACCGTAGGCGTGGAACTCGTGATGCTCGAGAAAATGGCGGCCGATGCGGGCCGCCCGCTCAGCGAACTGCCCCTGTCGCTCGACGACCTGCAAGAGCGGCTCCCACGGCATGGAGACGATCTCCGGCGACTGGGACGCAACTGGCTCGACTTCACGAAGCGTCCGAGCGACGGGGTCGTGCTGCCGGTCACGATCCAGTCGTCCCGCAAGATCGGTCCCAACTGGTCGTCGAAGGTGACGCTCCCGCTGGCGAAGGGGGGCGTCCGCGAAATCGTCGTGCTCTCGCGGACGGAGCCGGCCGCGGTCGCGGGCGACCTCGTCCTGGTCATCGGCACATTGTTCGACGGCGACGTCATCTGGGCCGCCGACGTGCGGCCGCTGGGGAATCCCGGCGACGGTGGCGGGGCTGGCGAGCGTTTGTGAGCGGTTCGGAGAGGCCCCGACGAGCGGCAGGCGGGTTGCAGAGCATCGCCGAAATCCGTGATGCGGTGGCCGCGGGCCAGCTCGAGCCGGCGGCGATGCTGGCCGACTCCGCGGCCCGCCACCAGGCGACGCATGCCGCGATCAACGCGGTCGTGCAGCCACGGTACGCGGCAGCCGTGGCCGATGCCCGGGCCGGCCGCGCGGGCCCGCTCGCCGGCGTACCGATCTGCGTGAAGGACTGCTTCGCCGTCGCGGGCATGCGAACGACCGTCGGGCTCGGCTCGCGGCGGAGCGCGGTCGACGCGGCCGACGCGCCGCTCGTGGCCCGGCTCGTGGCGGCCGGCGCGATCGTCGTGGGCAAGACGAACGTGCCCCAGGCGCTGCTCCTCCACGAGACCTTCAATCCCGTCTGGGGGCGGACGAATCATCCCCAGGACCCTGCCCGCAGCCCGGGCGGGTCGAGTGGCGGCGACGCGGCGGCGGTCGCCGCGGGGGTCGTGCCGCTGGGGCTGGGCAACGACC
>JBJTHX010000305.1:0-5203 GCA_046094745.1 Planctomycetia bacterium | reverse complement strand
CTCGCCGTGGCGGATCAGGTACTGCAGCGGCATGCCGCTATCGTACGGGATTCGCCGGCGGCAGGCGGAAGCGGTGGCCGGGTGGGCCCGCGGCCTCGACGGCGTCACCGAGATCTGGTCGAGCCCCCTCGAGCGGGCGCGGGCGACGGCGGCGCCGAGCGCCGCGGCGCTGGGCCTGGAGGTGCGCTGCTGCGCCGACCTCGCGGAACTCCACGCAGGCGTCTTCCAGGGGCACTTCTGGGACGATCTCGAGCGGATGTTCCCCGAAGCCGTGGCCCGCTGGCGGTCGGGTGACGCGGACTACGCGATTCCCGGCGGTGAGTCCCGGGCGGCCCTCGCGGTCCGAGGACGCGGCGCGCTCGAGTCGCTCGCGGGCCGCGACGTGGGGAAGATGAGCGTGGTGGCCCACGGCGGCGTGCGCACCCGGGCACTGGGCCGGCTCCGCGGCCCGCGGCATCCGCTCCTGGCCGCGGCCGCCGCGCGGCCCTTCACGCGGCTGCCCGCCCTCGACAACGCCTCGGTCTCGCTGGTGCAGTGGCCCGGGCCCGACCTGCTCGCCTTCAACGATACGGCGCACCTTGCGGACATGGTCGCCGCGAGCCGCGGCGACGAGGCGGTGTGAATCGGCTGCAGCGAGTCATCCGGCTGGTCTGGGCGGCGGCGGTCACCGGCGCGGTGGCGGGGCCGCTACCGAACGACAATTCTCAGGGCGGGCCGACCTCGATCGTCACGGGCGGCGCGTTGACCGCGTCGGTGGGATTCGGGCCGGTGCGGCCGGTGGCGCGGATCGTCACCGGGCCGCGGCCGAGCAGATCGGCCGGGACCTCGATGGCTGCCGATGCCGCCGCCGTGCGGCCGAGCACGCGGCCCATGCAGTAGACGACGGCCGACTCCATGCCGGCCCCCGACAGGGTCACCCGTACCGTGTCGTTGAGCCGCACGCGGCGCGGCTCGACGGCCAGCGTCAGCGCGTGGCCGTGGTTCGCGAACATGACCGGCGCGATCCGTCGCCCCTGGGTCTCCACGTCCGTCGCTGCGATGGCCACCACCCGCAGTTCGTGATGGCCGTCGGCGAGGGGGGCGGTGTCGAGCGACAGCCGTTCGCCGAGTCCGCACTGGGCGACCCGCACGCCGTCGAGGTACAGCTCGAAGCGGTCGGCGAGGACGCCTTGCGGCAGGCTCGCCCGCGGCTCGAGTTCGAGCATACCGGACACCACCGCGGCCGGTTCGAGCGGCCGTGAATCGGCGGCGAAGACGACCTCCACCTGCGGGATCGCCGCCCACGGCTGGCACAGCGGGTCGCCCACGACGAGCAGTTGGTACGGCGACCGGATCGCCTGATAGAAGGCCTCGGCGAGGCTGGCCCCACGGACGTAGTGCAGTTGCACCGCCGGATGCGGAAACTTCGGCTGGAAGCTGCCGGGCGAACTGCCGCCCGAGGGGAGCATCACGAACGGCTCGACGACGGTGCCACAGGCGCCGGCGGCGCCGGCGCGAATGAAGGCCGACAACGGCGTCTGCTCGGCCCCGGGCGTGAACACGCCGCCGAAGCTGGTGAGGTTGTCGCACAGCGCTCCGGGCAGGAGCGAGCTGCCGCTGGCAGGCCAGTCGAAGTCGGGCGTGCCGGTGACGAGGCCGGCGACATCCCGCCGGCCGGTCGGCAGCGTGCCGGCGAGGATTTCCGCCTTGACTCCGGCTGCTTCGATGGCCTGCACGACGCCCTTGAAGGGGCCGCTCCGGGCCCGCGTGCGGACGTCGGAGTTCGTCAGGAAGTAGATCGTCCCCTTCGGCCGGCTGCCGTCGGCCGCCGCCGCGGACTGGAGCGCCTTGGCGATCTCCGCCACGCTGTTGCCGCGACCCGCGGTGACGCCGAGCATCGCCGCCAGCAGGTAGCGGGCACCCCCCATCTCCATCCGCTCCCCCTGGTCGCCCCAGCCGTACCAGCCGCGGAAGCCGTAGGTTGTCTCCGGCACGCCGTCGTCTCCCGGCGGACGGAAGTAGCGGTTGCTCTCCGCGGCGAGCCAGTTGGGGCTGCCGCTCAGCACCGCGGTGTGGAGCATCGTCATGCCCGTGAGCGAGCCCGAGGGGAACTTGTACATCTGCTGTTTGGCCAATTCCGGAGTCATCTCGGTGGCGAAGTCGACCCGCCAGGGGAAGCCCGATGAGTAGGCGATGCAGTCGATCTGCGTCGCCAGGCGACGGCTGTCGATGGCCCGGAGGATCGGCTGCAGGATCTCGGTGCGGAAGCGTTCGATCGGCACGCTCTCGTCGCCGGCCTTCCACGGCAGCATGAGCACGTTGCCCGGCGGCACCTGCCGCACCGCCGCGTAGGCGTTGGCCACGGCGACGCTCTCGGCGCTTGTCGGATTGACGACGAGGAACAGGCTCTCCGGTCCACCGCCGGCATGGGCGGCGGCGGTGGCGAGGGCGGCGACGAGGCCCACGAGGGCGCCGCGTGAATGGATCATGCCCGGAGGGCCCTGCCTGATCAGGGACGCGGAAAACCGCAATCTACCGTAAACTGGTCGTACCAGGAGCGAGGTCGTGCATGTCCCGTCGCAATGCCCAGGCCGTCTTGCTTGGCGCGGCGTTCATGGCCACGGCGTCCGGGGCGGCCGAGCCGCAGCCGTTCTCGGGCGCCCGGGCGATGAAACACCTCGAGGCGATCTGCGAGCTGGGACCGCGGCCGAGCGGCTCCGCGGCGATGACCCGGCAGCGGGCGCTGCTCGTCGAGCATTTCCGGGCGGCCGGTGGGCAGGTCGCCGGGCAGGCCTTCGAGATCCGCGACCGGCGGACGGGCCGGCCGGTGCACATGGAGAACCTCGTCGTCGAGTGGCACCCGGACCGTGCGGAGCGGATCCTGCTCGGCGCGCACTTCGACACCCGCCCCTTTCCCGACCGCGATCCTGTCGATCCGCAGGGCGTGTTCGTCGGGGCCAACGACGGCGCCAGCGGGGTCGCCGTGTGGATGGAGTTGGCCGGCCAGATGCCGGGGCTGCCGGGCCCCGTGGGCGTCGACTTCGTCCTCTTTGACGCCGAGGAATATGTCTTCGGGCCGCGGGATCCCTACTGCCTCGGGTCCACCTTCTTCGCGCGGCAGTACGCGGCGGGTCGCCGGGCGGGGCGGCTCGCCCACCGCTACCGGGCGGCGATCGTGCTCGTCATGGTCGCCGACCGCCACCTCGAGATCTGGCAGGAGATCAACAGCCTCTCCTGGCCCGACACCCGGCCGGTGGTCGAGTCGATCTGGGCCGTGGCCCGCAGGCTCGAGGTTCGCGAGTTCGTGCCACGGCCGCGGCACGAGGTGCAGGACGACCACGTGCCGTTGCGGACGATCGGGGGCATCCCCGCCTGCGACATCATCGATTTCGATTATCCGCAGTGGCACACGCGGGCCGACACGCCCGAGCACTGTGCGGGAGAGTCGCTCGAGAAGGTGGGACGGGTGGTGCTCGAGTGGCTGCGGGAGCAGCGGTGAACCGATGGCCGTCTCGTCGTCAGGCTCGCCGTCCGGCCGGGAGCGGCTCGTGGTCCCGGAGTTCGGGCTCGACGTGCCGCTGGCCGTGGCGGTGTGGCTCGTGGCCGAGGGGGCGACCGTGACCGCGGGCGATCGTGTCGTCCAGCTCGTCGCCGGCGGCATCACGATCGACCTCGAGGCCCCGGTCACGGGCCGGCTCGTGTCCTGCCTCGTCGAGGAGGACGAGCCGGTGGTGGCCGGAGCCGCCGTGGCCGAGTTCGAACGCGGCCCGCGGAGCGGCCCATGAAGGCGGCGTGGGAGAGGCGGCTGTGGGGGGCGGCACTTGGCGGGGCGCTCGCGATGTTTCTCGTGCAGCCGCCGGCCGACCTCTGGTGGTGCGCGTGGCTCGCCCCGATCCCCTGGCTCGCGATCGTCATGGGGGAGCGGCTGCCCGGCCCGCGGCCGTGGACGGCGCTGTGGGTCGGCGGCTTCTGCCACTGGCTGGCGACGATCCATTGGCTGCGGCTGCCTCACCCCGCCACGTCGATCGGTTGGATCCTCTTGTCCGCGTACCTCGCCTGCTACCTGCCGGCGTTCATCTGGCTGGCCCGGCGGCTCGTGCACGGCCGGGGCTGGCCGCTCGTCGCCGCGGCCCCCGTCGCCTGGATGGCCATGGAGCAACTGCGCGGCTGGGTGCTCGGCGGCTTCACGTTCGGTGGGCTGGGCCACACGCAGTGGCGGTGGACGACGCTGATTCAAATCGCCGACATCGCGGGGGCAGTGGGCGTCGGTGGCCTGATCATGGCCGTGGCTGCGGCGGTCGTCGGGGCGGTGCCGCAGTCCGGCGGCGCCTGGTCGCCTCGCCGCGCGATCACGAACTGCGCAGCAGCCGGCTGTCTGCTCGCGGCCGCGCTGGCCTACGGGTCATGGCGGCTGGCGACGGCGCCTCCGCCGCCCGGCCGGCCGCTCGAGCTGCTTCTCGTGCAGGGCTCGATCGATACCGAACTCAAGCACGACCCCGAGGCCGCGACCGACGTCGCCCGGCATTACGACGAACTGACGCGCGCCGGGCTGGCCGCCTGGCCGGCCGGCGGCCGGCCCGACCTCATCGTGTGGCCGGAGACGATGTGGCGGTGGGGGCTCCTCGAGAGCGACCCGGCCGAGACACTCGACGAACCGATCGTCGAGCGACTGCTCGGCCCCGCCCCCCCCGCCGCCGACGAAGCGGTGCGTGCCGACCGCCAGGCCCGGTGCCGGCGGGCGCTCGAGCAGGAGCGGCTCGACGCGCTGGCGGTCTTCGGGCGGCGGTACGGCACGGCATGGCTCGTCGGCCTCGACAAGCAGGCGATCGCACCGCAGGCGACGCGGAACTTCAACTGCGGGCTCTTTCTCGATGCCACCGGCGCGCCCGTGGCGTGCTATTGCAAGATGCACCCCGTGATGTTCGGCGAATACATCCCGCTCGGCGACCGGTTCCCGTTCCTCTACGCCCTCACGCCGCTGCCGGCAGGACTCACGGCCGGCCGCGAGCCGGTCGCCGTCGAGATCGCCGGCCGCCGCGTGGCGGTCAACATCTGCTACGAGACGGCGCTGCCCGAGGCGGTGCGGTCGCTGGTCAACGTGCTCGGGGAGAGGGAGGGGCGGCCCGACGTGATCGTGAACCTGACCAACGACGGCTGGTTCTGGGGCTCGAGCGAACTCGACATGCATCTCGTGGCGGCGATCTTCCGCGCCGTCTCGTAGCAG
>JBJTHX010000304.1:0-4124 GCA_046094745.1 Planctomycetia bacterium | reverse complement strand
CTTGTAGGACGCGCGACCGAGCACCGCGCGCGCGGGCAGCCCCGGGTAGCCTTCGAGCCCGACGCGCGCGGGGTCGGTGCCCCGCTCGTGCAGGCCCGGCAGCGTGAGGCCCGCGTCGAGCAGCCGCGCCGCGCCCGCGTGCAGCATCCGCGCGACCGGCGGGTTCACCCACTTCATCGACGCGCGGCTGCCCGCGGTCGCGTCGCAGGCGCGGTGCGCGACCTTGTCGCCCGCGGGCCGCGCGTCGCACCAGCGCTTGAACGTGCGCCGCAGCTGCTCCCGCGGCCGGCGGCAGTAAAAATCCACGAACGCGGGCCAGGCGGTCGGCCATCCCTCGCGCTCGATGAGTGATCGCGGCTGCGAGAACGGGAGGTCGAAGCCACCGATCCACGGGCCATCCGCCCGGAGCAAGGCCGCGAACGCATCGAGGCTCTCGAGCCCGCGGATCGCTTCGACGACGTAGCGGGCGGCCCGGCGCCCTTCGACGAGCCGGCCCACCGCCACCGTGATCGGCTTGCGCCGCGACGGGGCCGACGTGAAATCGACGCCCAGGACGAGCGGAGCATCCCGGCTCATCGCCGGCGCTTCGCGGGCTTGCCGGCCGCTTTCCTCGTCGCCGTGCGACGCCCGGCCGGCGCCGCGGCCCGATCCGCCCGCTTTCCACCACCGCGGGGCTTCGCCTCCGCCACGGGCTCGGGTTCGTCCCCCTCGACCGCCGCGATCGTTGCCGCGCGGCCCTTCGCCCGGGAAGGTTTCGCCGGCTTGGCGGCCGTGCCCTCGGTCATGCCCGGGACCACCTGCGGCACGATGATGCAGTTGTCGCCGAGCTCGAGATCCTCCTCGTCCTGGATCGGCCGGCCACGATCGTCGAGTTTCACGTCGGCCTCGGACGTCTTCTTCTTGGCGACGGCGAGGAGCTGCTCATAGAGCTTGTCCCGGTCGAGACCGTTGATCTGCGCGACGGCCGTCGCCACCTCGCCCAGGTAGCGGAGGAAGATGCTCCGCCGCTGGCCCTCCTGGGCCACCCGGAGCCGGCGGCGGAGGTACATGCCGAGCTTGCGGCCCACCGCCTGCAGCGCCAGGCGGATCTCCTTCTGGATCTCCGGGTAGGAGGCGATCGCCTCCTTCGACTCGCTCGTGAATGGCACCCAGACGCTCGCCACGTGGACCATCGCCGTGACCGGGCCGCTCGGCAGGCCGCCCCGTGACTGCGAGAGACCGTAAGAACGCCAGTTGGTCGAGGTGATGGTCTGCGTGACCGCGCAGGCCGCCGGCTGGAACTGCAGCGGCACCCGGTTGGCGTACCGCAGCACCGTCATGCTCTGCCCCTCGTCCACGCTCACGTCCTGCATCGCGGCATGCAGGGCGTCCAGCGCGGCCCGCTTGAGTCTCGAGGGGCTCTGCCGCGGCGCGAGCTGGGCGTCGGCGAGGATCTTGTCGGCCGCCTCGGCGCCGATGCCCGCGAACGTCGTCGTGAGAAACTGCCGCAGGCTGCGGGCGTCGCTCTCGGCGGCGATTTCACCGAGGGCCTCGCGGGTCACCTTCTGGGCCGCCACGCCGCCGCCGTAGGCGAGGGCGGCCTCGATCACGAACGGGTTGCCCCGGTAGACCGACGGCGGCCGCGTGGCCGCGGTGAAGAACTCGCCCGGCACGACCTGCCGGAGCCCGGCCAGGAGCCGTTGCTCGCCGATCGGCACGATGCAGTCGGTCGCCGGCGGCGGGATCTTGGTGTCCTGGATCGCCTTGAACAGCGCGTCGGCCTCGCCGCGACCGAGCCGGCCCGTGGTCACGCGGGTCGAGAGCTTCGCCGCGTCGCAGAGTTTCTTGGCCGTGCCGTGCGACACGCGGGAAAACGACTGCGTGAGGAACTGGGCGAGCGTGAGCTTCGGCTGCTCCTGGAGCATCGTCACCAGGCGTCCGAGCTCGACGCCGTAGGGGTGCGGCTTGATCTCCTTCGGTTCCGGCGGGAGGTCGTCGCTCGAGCGTTCCAGGATCCGCTCCGGCCCGTCGGGACCCTGGAAATGGATCCGGGCGTGCGGGTTGGCGATCGCCGTCTGCTCGAGGTACTCCTCGACGCTGCCCCGGCCGCGCTGGAACTTGGCCTCCATCTCGATCGTCACGCGAGTGCCGTGGTCGATCGCGTGGCCCTGGTCGTTGGCGGCGATCCACTCGATCGAGTGCTTCCGCATCAATTCGGCGCCGCCCTTGCCGGACGGGATCTCGACGCCCTCGCCCCGGCCGTTGAGGATCTCGGGCTGATTGGTCTTGGTGTCGATCCGGAGTTCGTAGTAGTGGGCGTGGTCCTTGGGGCCCGTCTGGGAGATGATCTTCACCGGCTTGCCCGTGGTGAGCACGCCGTACATGCCGGCGGCCGAGATGCCGATGCCCTGCTGCCCGCGGCTCATGCGCAGGCGGTGGAACTTGGAGCCGTACAGCAGCTTGCCGAAGATCAGCGGGATCTGCTTGCGGACGATGCCCGGGCCGTTGTCCTGCACGCCCATCCGGTAGCGGGTGCCGCTCTCGCCGACCTGCTCGATGTGCACCCAGATCTCGGGGAGGATGCCCGCCTCCTCGCAGGCGTCGAGCGAGTTGTCGACCGCCTCCTTGACGCTCGTGAGCAGGGCCTTGCGGGGCGAGTCGAAGCCCAGCAGATGGCGGTTCTTGGCGAAGAACTCGCTGACGGAGATGTCCCGCTGTCCGGCGGCGAGCGCCTGGGCCGTGGCCCGCCGCTTCGCCGCCTTTGGCTGGCCGTTGACGACGGCGGCCGGCGCGCCGGCCGGGGGAGCGGCCGCCGGCGCCGGATCGGCGGCGGCCCGCTTTTTTCCGGTGGCGGCGCGGCGTGTGGCGGTCTTGACCATGGGTCTCGGCGCTCACTCGGCCCCAAACTGTGACCCCGACGGGGAGCCTTGGCAAGAGGGGCGGACTTTGCGGGTTGGCGGAAGGCTGCGGCCCCCGGCGTGTGATGGCGTCGGCCGCCGTCGGCGCGCGTCCCGGGGTGGAAACTGTGCCTGTCGGGCAGAGGCAGCGGTGGTCGCACGGGCGAGTGATGCGGTCGCAACGGCCGTGCCGAATCTTCCTCCACCGCGCGGTAGCGCGCGGCCCGCGTGCGCGAGGTGATGGGATGCGACGAAGCGGCTGGCTCCGGGCCACGGTCCTCGTGGCGGCGATCGTGACCGAACTCGCGGGGATCGCCGTCGCGATCCCGATCGACGGCGGCGTCGAAGCGCCGACGCCCGACGTGTTCTACAACTTCTACGTGCCGCCCGTACCCGCCGGCGCCTACCCGGGTGTGGGTGCCCAGCTTTACGTGTCGCCGCGGCCGGTGCCGCCGCGGGTGGGGCATACCTGGCACACGTATCCCCCGTTCATGCCGCACGAGTTTCTCTACAAGCACCGCCGGCGGTACATCCGTCCGGCGGGCGTGATGGGGATGCGGACCGACGTCCATGCCTACTGGTGGTGAGGAGCGCGAGACCATGCGGCCGTTGATCGAGCGAATGACGTCGGTGCAGGCGGCCGTGGCGGCCTGCCTGTTCGCCTGCTGGCTCGCCTGCGGGGCTGCTCAGGCGGGCGGCCCCGGTCCGGTCGGCTGCACGCAGGGCTGTCCGCAGCCCGGCTGTGGCCACCACGGCTGCCGACATGGCCACTGTGGCCCGCACGGTTGCAAGCATGGTCCGTGCCACCACGGCCACGGCTGTCGCCTCTGCGGTCACTGTGGCCACTGTGGGCCGTGCGGCCCTTGCGGCCAGCCGGTGGGCGGGCCGTGCAGCTACGGGTGCAGCTGCGGGCTGCACGACGCCTGCAAGTACAACGTCTGGGAGAAGCGATACTTCCTCCGCTCCCAGGGCAAGAGCTGGCACAGCGCCTGGTACGATCCGGCGGAGGGGCGGCCGATCGCGCTGGTGGTGCCGCCGACAGCGGAATTTCAGACGCAGTATTCCTGGGGCGTGCCCAGTTCGCGGGTCGCGCCGATCTATCACCAGTTTCGCCGGCCGTATCCGGGGCCGGGCGGCGTCGGGGGCAGTGGCGGTGGCGGCTTCCTGCCGACGCCGAACATTCCGAGCGACACCGTGCAGTTCGGGGTGAACGCCGTCCGCGGGCCTTGGTCGTATTGAATTTAAGGC
>JBJTHX010000303.1:0-5735 GCA_046094745.1 Planctomycetia bacterium | reverse complement strand
CGGGTTGGGGGGCGGCAGAGGGCGGCCGGGACGGCGCCCAGCACCAGGCCGAGGCACAGGGCGCGGGCGACGGCGTGGGCGGGCGCCCTGATGGGGGTCTCCAGGGCACGGGAACGGGGCTGCCGATCCGTAGGATGCGCTCGGGACGAAAAAAGTTCCCGGCCGCCCTCAGCCGCCCCCCAACCCGGCCGCGACCAGGGCCGCGCGGGCCCGTTCGGGGAGCACACCCGCCGCGATCCACCGCCCGAGGGCCCAGGCCGCCGCCTCGCGGACGACCGGTTCCGGGTCGGCGAGGGCCGCGGCCAGGGCCGGCAAGGCCGCGGGGTCGGGCCGGTTGCCCAGGGCGATCGCCGCCGACCGCACGAGGCCGCGCCGCTTGGCCCGGAGGATCGGCGATCCCTTGAACCGGCGCCGGAAGCCCGCCTCGTCGAGTTGCAGGAGCGCGGCGAGGTCGAGCGTCACCGCGTCGTCCCGCGGTTGGAAGGCCGGCTCGGCCGAGCCCGGCGCGTGCCGGTTCCACGGGCAGACCTCCTGGCAGACGTCGCAGCCGAAGACCCAGTCGCCCATGCCAGCCCGCAGCGCCGGCGGAATCGGCCCCTGGTCCTCGATCGTCAGCGTGCTGATGCACCGCGTTGCGTCCAGCACCCGCGGCTCCACGAAGGCGCCGGTCGGGCAGGCGTCGAGGCAGGCCGTGCAGGTGCCGCAGTGGTCCGTCTCGAGCGGCACGTCGCCGGGCAATTCGAGATCGGTGAGGATTGCCGTGAGGAAGAAATAACTGCCCGCCCGCGGGTCGATGAGCATCGTGTTCTTGCCGATCCAGCCGAGCCCGGCCAGCAGGCCGTAATCGCGCTCCGCCAGCGGCGCGGAATCGACCACGCCCCGCGTGCGACAGCCGGGCAGCCGCGTCTCGAGCCAGCCGCCGAGGGCGTTGGCCCGGGCCCGCAGCAGGTCGTGGTAGTCGTCGCCGCGCGCATAGCGGGCCACGCGGCCCCGGCCCGCCGCGGCGGCGGGTTCGGCATCCGCCGGATAGTCGGTCGCCAGCACGATCACGCTGCGGGCCCCGGGCAACAGGTTGGTCGGGTCGCGTCGCAGCGGCTCGTGGCGGGCGAGCCAGTCGTGCATGACTCCCGCCCGCCCCGCCGCCAGCCACCGCTCGAACGCCGCGTGGTGGGGTGGCGGGACGGCCGGCGCAATCCCCAGCCGGCCGAACCCGAGACGCACCGCTTCCGCCCGCAGGTCGGCCAAGAGCGACGGCCCGTCGGCGTCGGTCGGCGGGGTCGCGGGCTGATCCATGGAAGGCGGCCGTCTGGGAAACCTAGGGAGGAGCGGCGGCGTGCCCGGACGGGCAGGCCGCGGGAATGTGGTCTGGACCCATCCAGGGGAGTCGCTATCGTCCCGCCCCGAACCGTCCCGGGCAATGTCGCCGTGAGAGCGGCATTTCCCCAGCCCTCAATCCCACGGAGCCTCCGCCGTGTCGACCACCCACTCGCCCCGTCGCGGCGTCACCACCGCCCAGGCCGTCGACCTGCAGCCTGGCGCCCACCGCTCGTATCTCTGCCTGGCCACGGCCGCGGCCGCGGCGGCGGCGCTGCTGTGCCTCGCCGGCTGTCAGACCGCCCGCGCACCCAACACGGTCGCGCCGCCCGCCACCGGAATGATCGGCCAGCCGGCTCCCTACGGCGTGCAGCCGCAGCCGATGGGCGCGGCCTACCCCGCGGCGCCACCGATGCCGGGCCCCGCCACCCAGTGGCAGGCCTCAGCCCCGGCCGCTCCCGCCGCCAATACGTGGTCGTGGACGCAGCCGCAGCCGGCCGCACCCGCCTACCCCGCCCCGCCGCAGATGCAGGCCCCGAACTCGCAGAGCATCGCCAACCAGGCACAGCAGTACGGCAACCAGATGCAGAACACCGCCAACCAGCAGTGGCAGCAGATGGCGAACCAGGCCCAGACCCAGGCCAACCAGTACACGAACCAGGCCACCCAGCAGGCCAACCAATACATCAACCAGACCGGCCAGCAGGCCCAGCAGTACGTCAACGGCGCCCAGCAGCAGGTGACGGCCCAGATGCCGGCCTACCAGCCGCAGCCGACGAACACGACTTGGAACCCGTTCTCGACCAGCGCCCTCTCCCAGCCCCCCGCCCGCGCCACGCCGGTGGCCGTGCCGCGGTATTGACCTCACGCCTGCGGGGCCATCCATGGCCCCCGCAGGCGCGGGCAAACGAACCGCACCTGGGAGCGGCACGTTTGCCGGGCGGTCGCACCGCCGGGCGACCGTGGCCGCCGCGGAGCGGCGGCTTACGGCACGCCGCGCGGCCTACGGCCGCTGCGTGCGGCAGGGCAGACACGCGGTAGGATGGATTCTCGCGGCGGTCGTGTCGCCGACCGCGATGCCGTGGAGCGGGCGTTCTCGTGTTCGATTGGCTCGGAGCGATTCCGGGAAGAAGGCGTCCGGCGATCACCGCCGCGACTTGGCGGACCGTCCGCGCCATCGAGGCGCTCGAGGCGGAGATGCAGGCCCTCGACGACGTCGCCCTCAAGCGGCTGGGCCGCTCGCTCGCCTACCGGGCCCGCTCCGGCGAGGACGTCGACTCGCTGATCATCGACAGCTTCGCCGCGACCCGCGAGGCCGGCCGGCGGCGGCTCGGGATGCGGCACTACGACGTGCAACTGCTCGCCGGCGTGGCCCTCGTCCACGGCGCGATCGTCGAGATGCAGACCGGCGAGGGCAAGACGCTCGTCGCCACGCTGCCGCTGGTGCTCTACGCCCTGGCCGGCAAGGGAGCCCATCTCGCGACCGTGAACGACTACCTCGCCCGCCGCGACGCCGAATGGATGACGCCGATCTACGAGGCCCTCGGCCTGTCCGTCGGCATCGTCGAGTCGCAGATGGATTTCGACGCCCGCCGCAAGGCCTACGCCTGCGACGTCACCTACGGCACCGCCAAGGAGTTCGGCTTCGACTTCCTCAAGGACCGGCTCATCGGCCGCGAGCTCGCCGAGGGCCGCGGCGACCTCGGGGCGGCCCTCACCGGCAGTGCCGCGGCGGGCGGCTCCAAGCTGCTGCAGCGGCCCTACTGGTTTGCCCTCGTGGACGAGGCCGACAACGTGCTCATCGACGAGGCCCGGACACCGCTCATCATCGCCTCGCCCCCCGGCGAGGCCCAGGCGGTGCAGCAGGCGCTGTTCCGCTTCGCCGCCCACGCGGCCACCGTGCTCGAGGCCGTCGAGGACTACGAGAAGGACGTGCAGAAGCAGAGCTGCGAGCTGCTGGGCCGGGGCCGCAGCCGCGTGCGGGCCCTCGACCGGCCACCCGAACTCGACGCCACGAGCCTCCTCGAGATCTACGACGCGGTCGAGCGGGCGCTGCGGGCCCGCGAGTTCTTCAAGCGCGACCGGCAGTACGTCGTCCGCGACGACAAGATCGTGATCATCGACGAGTTCACCGGCCGCGCCGCCGAGGGGCGGACCTGGCGGGACGGCCTGCACCAGGCCGTGGAGGCGCAGGCGGAAGTGGAGATCACGGTGCCCTCCGGCCACGCCGCGCGGATCACGATCCAGGACCTGTTCGCCCGCTGGCCGCACCTGGCGGGCATGACCGGCACGATCGCGACCAGCGCCCGCGAGCTCGCCCGCACCTACGACGTCGACGTGGCCGTGGTGCCGACGAACAAGCCCGCGATCCGCGAGCGGCTGCCGACGGTCGTGTGCGGCGACTACCGCGCGAAGCTCGAGCGGATCGTCGCCGACGTCGCCGAGACGCACGCGGTCGGCCGGCCGGTGCTCATCGGCACGCGGTCGATCGACAAGTCGGAGGATCTCTCGCGGCTACTCGAGGAGGCGGGCCTGCGGCACGTCGTCCTCAACGCCCGGCACATCGAGAAGGAGGCCGAGATCGTGGCGGAGGCGGGCCAGCTCGGGCGGATCACCGTGTCGACGAACATGGCCGGCCGCGGCACCGACATCAAACTCGGGGAGGACGTCAAGGCACTCGGCGGCCTGCACGTGATCTGCACGGAGTTGCACGATTCGGCCCGCATCGACCGCCAGCTCATCGGCCGTTGCGGCCGGCAGGGCGACCCCGGCACCTGGCGGCAGTTCCTCGCCCTCGACGACGACATCCTGATCGCGGGCCACGGGCCCAAGCGGGCCAAGCGGATCGCCGCGTCGCTTCGCGGCCGGATCGACGGCAGCCCGGCCGTGCTCGAGCGGGCCTTCAAGCGGGCCCAGCGCCGCGTCGAGGCCCGCCACGTCCGCCAGCGGCGGCTGCTCGAGTACGTCGAGCGGCAGCGGGCCGAGGCCCACATCCAGATGAGCCAGGATCCGTACCTCGACGCCGCCAGCTAGGTTTCACGCCTGCACGGCCATCCAGGGCCCGTGCAGGCGCTGGCCCGGCGTGGTCGCAGCCGAGGTGCGACCGGCCGGGCAAGCGGCCGCACCTCCGGGCGGCCGTGGCCGCCGCGGAGCGGCGGCAGCGTGGCGACTCGACGGGGCGTCGAGCCGCAGCACGCTCGGGCGGAGAGCACGCGGCGCGGCCGGCGGCCGCTGCGTGCAGTCCTGCCGCGACGCTGGCCGCCCGGAGGGCGGCTTCCGGGTTGACCCGCCCCTGATGATCGTGTGAACCTGTGGGTGGAGATTTTCCCATGCGGCTGCCCTGGATCGCGTTCGTCGTCTGCCTCGCCTTCGCGGCGCCGTCCCGCGCCGAGGAGCCGGCCGCCGACGGCACGCAGTCGGTCGTCGTGCCCGCAGAGCCGCCGGCCTCGCCCGACCAGCCATCCGTGCTCGTGCCGCAGACCGGAGCGGCCGCGACGCCGCCCGGCCCGCCGGCCACACCTCCCGCGGCTCAGCCTCCTGCGGTGCCAGTGCCCGCCGGTCTCGCCGGCGAGTTGCTCGGCCAGGCGCTCGAGCCGCTGGCCGGCCGGCCCGGAGCCGCAGGCGTCGATCCGCGACTCTACGCTCGGCCGCTGCCGCTGCTCGAGGCCCTCGACCGCTCCGGCGACCGGGCCCGGCGGCTGTGGGTCACGCAGGCCTATTGGAAGGTGTCGACCGCCTTCGCCGCGGTCCGCTGGGCGACCGAGGCGATCGAGCGGCTCGAGTTGATCGCCCCCGGTGGAGACCCGCACGACCGGGCGACGCTCGACGTGGCGACGGCGGCAGCCCGGGCCGACCTGGCCGACGCCCGCTCGCAGCTCGGCGCGGCGCAGCAGGAACTGGTCGACCTGGCCCGGCTCCCGGTCACCGATCCCCTGCCCTGGCCCGTCGACCGACCGCTCGCCACTCCCTACCAGACGCACTTCGAGGCGATCTTCGCCACCCGGCCCGCGACCGGCCGGGTGCGGGCGATCGCCCGCTCGCTGCCGGCGCGGCACGAGGCCCTCGAGGCCCGGGCGGCCGCCGTCCGCGCGGCGGAGAAGGCCGTGGCGATGGCCGAGGCCGACCACGCCCAGGCGAAGCGGCCGATCGAGGCGGTGATCCAGGCCCACGCGGCGCTCGTCGGCCAGCAGTTGGAGTTCCTCCAGGCCACGAAGGCCTACAACCTCGACATCGCCGAGTACGCGATGGCCGCGGCCGACCTCACCGTGCCCGACGACCGCTTCGCCGCGATGCTCATCGGCGCCCCGATCCAGTGGCGGCAGCCGGCCGCCACCCCCGCGACCACGGCGCCCTAGAACACCGATCGTTTGGTGGGAGCGACGACTTGGTAGCGTGCGAGACGGAGGCGAGGGGGTCGGCGA
>JBJTHX010000302.1:0-5492 GCA_046094745.1 Planctomycetia bacterium | reverse complement strand
GGCTTCCACAAGGCGTCGCTCGTCCACGACGACATTGTGGACGAGGTCGCCATGCGGTACGGCCAGCCCACGCTGCACCGGGAGCGGGGCGTACCCACGGCCATCAACGTGGGCGACCACCTGCTGGGGCTCGGCTACCGGATCGTCGCGGGGCTCGCCGGCGTCGACGCGACGACGGCCGGCGACGTGGTCCGCATGCTCGCCGACGCCCACGTGCGGCTGGCCCGCGGCCAGGGGGCCGAACTCTGGTGGCGGGAGGACGGCGACAAGCGGCTGCAGCCCGACGAGGCACTGGAGATCTACGGGCTCAAGACGTCGCCGGCGTTCGAGGTGGCGATCGCCATGGGGATCCGGCTCGCCGGGCCCCGGCCGGCCGACGCCGCCGCCGTCGATCGCTTCGCGTTGCACGTCGGCACCGGCTTCCAGGTGCTCAACGACCTCAAGGACTGGCAGGGCGACCTGGAGAACGCGCGGCGGGCGGCCGGCGACCTGTTGGGCGGCCGGCCGACGGTGTTGTGGGCTCTGGCGCTGGAGCGGCTGTCGGCCGACGACGCGGCGCAGCTCCGCGGGCTCGCCCGCGCAGCGGGCGCCGCCGACGCGACCGAGGCGACGGTGGCGGAGGCGGTCGCGGCGGCCCGGGATCTCTACCGGCGGGCCGACGTGTTCGCACGGGCGGCGGCGATCGTCCGCGACGAGCGGGCGCGGGCCACGGCGGCGATCGCCGGGTGCCGGCTGCCACGGCTCCGCGAGGTGCTCGAGTTCCTCCTCGACCTGGCCGTTCCCGAAGCGGCCGCCGACATCGGCAACGCATGACCCGCGGCGGCTTGCGGCCCGCGACCGGCGGCGCGACAATCCGGCGGCCGTCACCCGCATGCTTCCCGCTCACGCCGCGATGCCGCCCACAGATCCGTCAGCCGTCGGGCGGGCCCTGTCCCTGGTGGGGGAGTTTTGCCCCGACCCCGCCGTGTTTGGCCGGTTTCACGCCCGCACTCCCGACGCCGTGCCGGAGCCGGCCCGGCACCTCCTGGACCACCACAGCCACATGACCGTGGCGATGGAGCGGTTTCACGGGGGGGCCGTCGGCCTGCGGATCGTGGCCGAGCGGCCGGCGGCGGCCGGGAACCGTTACGCCCGGGAGATCCTCCTCGTTCGCGGCGATGGGCGGGTCGTCCAGCACGGCATCGTGCGGCTCGACCTGGGCGCCCTTCCGCCGGAGACGTCCGCCGCGATCCGCGCGGGTCGCGCGCCGTTGGGACGGATCCTCATCGACGCCGGTCTGCTGTGCGACGTGCAGCGGGTCGAACTGCTGGAGGTCGCGGTCGGGCCGCATCTGGCGACCGTGCTGGGCATCCCCGAGGCCGCCGTGGCGTTCGGCCGCGTCGCGGAGATTCGCGTGGGCGGCGCACCCGCGGTCGAATTGCTCGAGATCGTGGCGCCCGCCTGACGCGCAGGCGTGGCAACGAAGGCGGGCTGGGCCGCCGTCAGGGGAAAGGATTTTTCCGGCCTTTCGTCGACTCCCCGCAAAGGCTTGCGGAAGCGGGGTTTGCGGCGGCTGGAACGATATTGACTCGCTGCGAAAGATGCCTGTAGAGTTGGGGCGTCTGGCAAGGATGGCATGCAGGGAAGCGGTCGAAGGAAGCGGAGTCCTTCCCCCTCTTTCCCCCTAGCCTGCGTCGTTGCGAGACCGGCGTTCCCGGACGAACCGGGGATGTTCGGAGAACTGCGTCGGCACGGAACGCGACGTGGATGGCGACCGTTGTGGCGACGGCGTCATGAGACTGCTGCAAGGAGGCCTAGGTGCTCGGGGTCGAATCGCTCGTGAAGACCCTGGGTCGCCGTTTTGACTAGCTGCACCACGGCTAGGGAGAGGTGGTAGAGCAGATGCAAAAGACCGTGTACACGACAGGCGAAGCCGCCAAGATTTGCAAGGTGAGTCAGCAGACGATCATTCGCTGCTTCGACTCGGGACAGTTGAAGGGATTCCGGGTTCCCGGCAGCCGCTTTCGGCGGATTCCGCGGGATCAGTTGTTCCTGTTCATGCGGGACAACGGAATTCCGACCGACGCCCTGGAGAGCGGCCGGCGCAAGATCCTCGTGGTCGACGACGACCAGGATCTCGTCGAGCTGATCACCGACGTCCTGGAGAAGGACGGCCGCTTCGAGACCCGCAGCGTGAACAACGGCTTCGACGCCGGGATGATGGTGAAGGACTACCGTCCGGACCTGATCGTGCTCGACGTCATGCTGCCGGACATCAACGGCAAGGAAGTCTGCCAGCGGGTCCGCAGCGACTCGACCATGGACGAGGTGCGGATCATCTGCATCTCGGGCATGTGCGAGCCGGACAAGATCGAGGACCTCAAGGCGTCCGGCGCCAACGAGTTCCTGCAGAAGCCGTTCGAGGCCGAGGTGCTCGTCGACCGGATCTGCAGCCTGCTCGACATCGAATCGGGCGTCGCCGGCTCGTGAGCCGTCGGCCCGCCGACTGCAACGTATCGCCGCGGGCGGCCGCCACCGTCCGGGGGGGGGGCGGGCGCCGGTGTGGGGGGCCCCCCGGGGGGGGGCGCTGTGGGACGGCACGACAGGCCCACGGTCCGACGGCGCCCTGGCGGAGGCCAGACTGGAGGCGCTGCGCGAGTTCGCCTACGGCGCCGGTCACGAGATCAACAACCCGCTCGCCAACATCGCGGCCCGGGCCCAGGCCCTGCTCGTCGACGAGCGGGACCCCGAGCGCCGCCGGCGACTGGCGACGATCGTCGACCAGGCATTCCGGGCCCGGGACATGATCGGCGGGCTGATGGTGTTCGCGCGCCCGCCACGGCCGCAGCCGGCGGCCACGGCCGTCGGCGAGATCGTGCGGGCCGTGCTCGAACCGCTGCGGCCGACGGCCGCGGCCCGCGGCCTGCGGCTGGAGTACGCGCCGCCTCCGGTGCCGATCGAGGCCCTGGTGGACGCCGGGCAGATGGTCGAGGCGCTGCGGGCGGTGGTCATGAACGCCGTCGAGGCGGTGGATGACGGCGGCCATGTCACGGTCGCCGGCCGCGTCGTGGACGGCATGGTCGAGATCGAGGTGGCCGATGACGGCCGGGGCATGGATGCGGCCACGCTGCGGCGGGCGTTCGATCCGTTCTTCAGCGGCCGGGAGGCCGGTCGCGGCATCGGCCTCGGCCTGCCGAAGGCCTGGCGGCTGGTCGAACTCAACGGCGGCAGCGTGGGCGTCGAGTCGCGACCGGGGAGCGGCACGCGGGTGACGATCGCGCTGCCATGGGTGAGCCCCGTGGGCGAGACCCAGGCCGGGGCCGGGCGGTAAAGCCAGCCCATCTTTCCCCGTGTGTCGCGGGCGGGCCGTCCCGTCCCCGTTCGCCTGCTCGTCCGGACTTGTCGGTGTTTCCGCCGCTCTTTATCCTCGCCCAGGTTCCCCGGACCGCGGGCGAAGGATCGCCTGTTTCCAGCGCAGCAGGGACGGTTGCATGAGTTCCGCCGGATCGATTTCCTCTCCCCCCGCCCCGCTCGGTGCCGTGGGGCGAACCGCACGCCCGGGGCGGCCGGCAGGACACGGCCTGCCGCCGGACGGCGATGCCCGTTCGCTGCGGGAGACGGCCGCCCGCGTGTCGGCCTGGCTGCGCGACCGGCAGGCCGCCGACGGGCACTGGCGCGGGCCGCTCGAAGGCGACAGCATCCTGGAGAGCGAGTTCATCCTGATCCTGGCCTGGGCCGGCAGGCTCGAACGGCCGGACGTGGCCGGCGCCGCCCGCCGGATCCTCCGGCTCCAGCGGGCCGATGGTGGCTGGTCGATCCACCCCGACGGTCCCGTGGACGTGAGCGCCAGCGTGAAGGCGTATCTCGCCTTGAAGCTCACCGGGCACGATCCCCGCTCGCCGGCGCTCGCGCGGGCGCGGCAGGCGATCGCGGCCGCGGGCGGCCCGTGGGCCGTCAACAGTTTCACGAAGTTCTACCTGGCCCTGCTGGGGCAGCTGCCCTACGCCGCCTGTCCCGCGGTGCCGCCCGAGATGGTGCTCCTCCCCGACTGGTTCCCGATCAACCTGCACCGCGTTTCGGCCTGGTCGCGGACGATGATCGTGCCGTTGTCGCTGATGTGGGCCTTCAAGCCGGTGCGACACATCCCCGTCGACCGCGGCATCGCCGAACTGTTCACGGCGCGGGATCGCCACGGCCCGCCGCCGCCGGCCGATCGCAGTTTCTGGGCGCGGTTCTTCCGCGGCACCGACCGGTTCATGAAGGCGAGCGAGGCACTCGGCCTCGTGCCGCTGCGGCCGCGGGCGATCCAGGCCTGCCGCCGGTGGATGCTCGAGCGGTTCGGCGGCAGCGACGGCCTGGGCGCCATCTTTCCGCCGATCGTGTGGAGCATCGTGGCCCTCCGGGCCATGGGCTGTGCCGAGGATGCGCCGGAGGTGCGGGAGGCCTGGCGGCAGCTCGACGGCCTCGTCGAGCCCGAGCCGGATGGCGAGACCCGGATCGAGCCCTGCCGGTCGCCCGTCTGGGACACGGCGATCACGCTCATCGGCCTGGCCGAGGCGGCCGCCGCGGGCGACCGCGGGATCGACGGGCCGACGCTCGAGCGGGCCGTCGACTGGCTCCTGGCCAACGAGATTCGCACGGTCGGCGACTGGGCGCAGCGGGCCACGGCCGAGCCGTCCGGCTGGTGCTTCGAGTACGCCAACCGCTTCTACCCCGACGTGGACGACACCGCGATGGTCGTGATCGCGCTGGCGACGTGGGCCGCGGTGCCGGCGACGGGCGCCGGTGGCGAGGACCGACGGCGGCGCGTGACGGCCGCGATCACCCGGGCCGTCGATTGGCTGGCGGCGATGCAGAATGCCGACGGTGGCTGGGGGGCCTTCGACCGCGACAACGACTGCGAACTGCTCTGCAAGGTGCCGTTCGCCGACCACAACGCGATGATCGATCCCAGTTCTCCCGACCTTGCCGGCCGGGTGCTCGAGGCGTTCGGGAAGGCCGGCCTGCGGCGCGGCCACCCGGCCGTGGAGCGGGCCGTGGCCTACCTGCGGCGGACGCAGGCGGCCGACGGCTCCGGGTATGGCCGCTGGGGCGTGAACTACATCTACGGCACGTGGCAGGCTCTGCAGGGGCTCGCGGCCGTGGGCGCGGATGGCGACGATCCGCTCGTGGCGACGGCCGCCGATTGGCTCGAGGCGCATCAGCAGCCCGACGGCGGCTGGGGCGAGTCGCCCGAGACCTACGCCGATCCGACGCTCGCCGGCTGCGGGCCGGCCACCGCGTCGCAGACGGCCTGGGCCGTCGCCGGGCTCGTGGCGGCCGCTGGCTCGTCGCCCGGCAGGCGGCCGATGGCACCTGGCCGCAGGACGAGGTCACGGGCACCGGCTTCCCGCGGGTGTTCTATCTCCGCTACCACTGGTACCCGATCTACTTCCCGCTCATCGCGCTGGTCCGCATGGCGCGGCATGCCGCCGCCCGGCGGGTGGAGCGTGTGGCATGAGCGTGCCGGTCGG
>JBJTHX010000301.1:0-6708 GCA_046094745.1 Planctomycetia bacterium | reverse complement strand
GAGGTCGGTCCGCCATGCCCCTGCTCGTCGTCGGAAGCGTCGCCCTGGACTGCGTCGAAACCCCCGCCGCCAGCCGCGACGACGTGCTCGGCGGCTCGGCCGTCTTCTTCTCCTACGCGGCGAGCTTCTTCTCGCCCGTGAAGATGATCGGCACGGTGGGCGAGGACTGGCCCGTCGAGCACACGCGGTTTCTCGAGGCCCGCGGCATCGACACCGCGGGCATCGAGACGATCGCCGGCGGCAAGACCTTCCGCTGGCGGGGCCGCTACCTGCCCAACATGAACGACCGCGAGACGCTCGAGGTGCACCTCAACGTGTTCGGGGAGTTTCGGCCGCGGCTCAACGGCGCCCACCGGGAGAGCAAGTTTCTCTTCCTGGGCAACGCCTCGCCGGTGACCCAGCTGGCGGTGCTCGACCAGGTGCCCGACGCGAAACTGACCGTGGCCGACACGATGGACCTGTGGATCAACATCCAGCGGGACGAGCTCGAGACGCTGCTCGGGCGGATCGACGGGCTCGTGCTCAACGACGCGGAGGCCAAGCTGCTCGCCGAGGACGAGAACCTCGTGCGGGCGGGGCATGCGGTGCGGCGGATGGGGCCGAAGTTCGTCGTCATCAAGAAGGGCGAGCACGGCGCGATGTTCTTCAGCGAGCACGAGATGTACGTGATGCCCGCCTATCCCACGCCGCAGGTGGTCGACCCCACGGGGGCCGGCGACAGTTTCGCGGGCGGGATGATGGGGCACCTGGCGGCCCTCGACCGCTACGATCCGCAGGCCCTGAAGGAGGCCCTGGCCTACGGCGTGATCACGGCGAGCTTCACGGTGGAGGACTTCAGCCTCGACCGGCTGGCCGCCATCGACCGCGGCGACCTCGACCGCCGCGTGGCCGAATACCGGCAGATGTTGACCTTCTGACCGCCGGGCCGGGCCGCGGCGCCGCGGATTTCCGCCCCCGGGAGGATGTGTACGGGCGTCCAGAAAATCTGCTTGCCAGTCCGGCCGGTAGCCGATAGTATACCCGCGTTCACTGTTCGGTTCCGCGGCAAATCGCTCGATTCATGGTGGCGAAGCAACCACCCCGACGACGCGCCGGGAAACGTGGGAGATGGTCGCCATGGTGACGGCAACGGCAGGAGTCAATGGACGGATGGGCAAGGACGTGAAGGAGTCGAAGGAGAAGTCGGCCCGCGAGGGGAAGCTCGACGAGGCCCGGGGAAAGAAGGGGGCCAAGCCGGGGCCGTCGTTCCTCGACGACAACCCGGCCCTGCGGAACACGCTCGCGCAGATCGAGAAGGAGTTTGGTGAGGGCTCGATCATGCCCCTGGGGGCCGATCGGCAGGCCCCGATCGAGGGCATCTCCTCGGGCAGCCTGTCGGTCGACATGGCCCTGGGCGGCAAGGGGTTTCCGCGCGGGCGGATCATCGAGATCTTCGGTCCCGAATCGAGCGGCAAGACGACGATCGCGCTGCACTCCGTGGCGGCGGCCCAGCGGGCCGGTGGGATCGCGGCCTTCATCGACGCCGAGCACGCGCTCGACCCGAGTTGGGCCAAGAAACTCGGCATCTCGCTGGAGAAGCTGCTCGTCAGCCAGCCGACCAGCGGCGAGGAGGCGATGCACATCTGCGAGATGCTCATCAAGAGCAATGCCGTCGACATCATCGTCGTCGACTCCGTGGCGGCCCTCGTGCCGCAGAAGGAGCTCGATGGGGAGATCGGCGACTCGTTCGTCGGCCTCCAGGCCCGGCTCATGAGCCAGACGATGCGGAAGCTCACGGGCGCGATCGCGAAGTCCAAGACGACCGTGATCTTCATCAACCAGATCCGCGAGAAGATCGGCGTCATGTTCGGCAGCCCCGAGACGACGCCGGGCGGGCGGGCGCTGAAGTTCTACTCCTCCTGCCGGGTCGACGTCCGGCGGATCGGTACGCTCAAGGACGGCGAGGAAGTCGTCGGGCAGCGGGTGAAGGTGAAGGTGGTCAAGAACAAGGTGGCGCCGCCCTTCCGCGTGGCCGAGTTCGACATGATGCATGCCGACGGCATCAGCGTGGAGGGCGACATCCTCGACCTGGCCATGGCCGCGAAACTCGTCGACAAGACGGGCACCTGGCTGCGGTACGGCGAGACGCACCTGGGGCAGGGACGGGAGAAGGCCCGCCTGTTCCTCAAGGAAAACCCGCAGGTCGCCCAGGAACTGCGGGAGAAGGTCCTCGCTAGCAAGGACACGGTGATCGCGGTCTCGGCGGCCGACGGCGGCGAGTGAGCTTCAGAGCCTGACGCGACGATCCATCCGCACCCACCCACGGGCGGCCGACCCAAGCGGCCGCCGGTGGGTGGCGTCGTTTTCGGGGCCTATCTCCGTCCGGGTTTGCCGAGCCTGGCCATGCCGCCCCAAGGCTGAAGTTTTCCTGGCATGAAGCCGATACCTGCCCACGACGCGCAGAAATCCCCCAGATCTTCAGGACCAGGGCATGAAGTCGCGCAGGCGCCCCGCGAACGGTCGGCCGGCTTCCGGCTCCCGCCGGAAGCTCAACTTCGAGGCGTTGGAGCCGCGGACGCCCCTCGCTGCCGACCTGGGCGCCGATGCCGATGCGGCGTGGTGGGACTCCTTCAACTGGGACGACGTCTCGTGGGACGACGCCTGGTGGGAGGATGCGTGGTGGGACGACGTCACCACCGAACCCACCCCCGACCCGGTGGTCGACGAGGAGCCGTATGCGGAGGAGTCGGTCACGTCTGATGTGCCGGTGACGGAAGACCCGGTGATCGAAGATCCGGTGGTCGAGGAGCCGGTGATCGAAGATCCGGTGGTCGAGGATCCGGTGGTCGAGGATCCGGTGGTCGAGGATCCGGTGGTCGTTCCCGACGAGCCGATGGAAGTCGGTGATTCATCGACGTCCGACCCACTGGCCGGCGAGACGCCGGACGAGGTCTTCGACGAGCCGACGGTCGACGACATGGCCGACGGGAGCACGGGCGAGATCCCCGACGAGATGCCGGAGGAGATGCCTGATGACACGGTCGTCGACGACGCAGTCGCCGATGGGGAGAGCCCCACGGATCCCGACACGGAGACCGACGTGCCCGTGGACGTGAAGGTGGACCCGGTCGCGGAGGCCTTCGCGACACAGCGTGACGCCACGTTCCAGACGACCGTCGCGCCGCTGCCGCCCGTCAACGTGGCGGCTCCCGTGCCCGCCTTGCCGCGGTCGGGAAGGCCGTCCTCGTTCTTCGGCGGGTTCGGCGGCTGGGGCGGGTCGAACGCCGCGGATGACTCCGGCGAATCCGGCTTCGTCGAGGACGGCCCTCGGGGTCGGCGCCGTCGCCCGTGGCCGCGGGCCGGCGGCTGACGCCGACGCGGGCTCCTGGCTGCGGTTTCAGCCCGCCGTGGCGGAGCCCCGCCCGCTCGACCGGGTCGTGTATAGTCCTGGGTTTCGTTCCAGACCCGCCGCATGCCCCGGGAGCCTCGCCGCATGAAGGCCGACGACCTTCGCGAAGCCTACCTCGCCTTCTTCGAGTCGAAGGGCTGTGTCCGCCGGCCCAGCGACGTGCTCGTGCCGCGGTGGGACCCGTCGGTGCTGTTCACGCCCGCGGGGATGAACCAGTTCAAGGACCACTTCCTCGGGAAGTGCAAGCTCGAGTTCACCCGGGCCACCACCTGCCAGAAGTGCCTGCGGACCGGCGACATCGACAACGTGGGGCGGACGCCCCGGCACCACACGTTCTTTGAGATGCTCGGCAACTTCTCGTTCGGCGACTACTTCAAGCGGGAGGCAATCCACTGGGCCTGGGAGTTCCTCACGGCGCGGACCTGGCTGAACATCGCGCCGGAGAAGCTCTCGATCACCGTCTACCAGGACGACGACGAGGCCTTCCGCATCTGGGCCGACGAGATCGGCGTGCCGGCGGCGAAGATCACGCCGATGGGCGAGGACGACAACTTCTGGCCGGCCGGCGCCCCCACGCAGGGGCCCGACGGCGTCTGCGGCCCGTGCAGCGAGATCTTCTACCGCATGCCCGACGGCAGCGACGTGGAGATCTGGAACCTCGTGTTCACGCAGTTCAATCGCGTCGGCCCGCCCCCGGACAACCTCCACCCGCTCCCCAGCCGCAACATCGACACGGGCATGGGACTGGAGCGGACCTGCGCCATGCTCCAGGGCGTCGACTCCAACTTCCACATCGACATCCTCCGGCCGCTGGTCGAGGCGGTGGCGGAGGTCTGCGGCCGGAAGTACGAGCCGGCCACCGACGACGGCCGCCGGATGCGGCGGATCGCCGACCACGTGCGGGCCTGCACGTTCGCCATCCACGAGAACGTGCTGCCCGGCAACAACGAGGAGAAGTACGTCGTCAAGCGGCTCCTGCGGCGGGCCGTGCTCGACGGCCGGCAGATGGGCATGCGGGACCCGTTCCTCCACCGGCTGCCGCCGGTGGTGGCCGCGATGATGCGGCACCCATATCCGGAACTCGGCGACACGGCCGACCGGGTCGGGGCCGTGATCGAGCGGGAGGAGGCCTCCTTCCTGGCGACGATCGACGGTGGCCTCGACCGGATCGAGCGGCTCTTCAAGGCGCTCGGCGGCTCGGGCAAGGCGGAAGTGCCCGGCGGCGACGCCGCGGAGCTCTACACGACCTACGGCTTCCCGCCGGAACTCCTCGAGACGCTCGCGGCCGAGCGGAACTGCGGCTTCGACTGGCCGGGGTTCCGCGCGGCGATGGAGGAGCACGGCCTCAAGAGCGGCGCGGGCACCCGCGTCGAGGTGTTCACGTCGGGTCCGCTCGACGCCCTCAAGAAGACGATGCATGGCTCCGAGTTCCTCGGCTACGACGCCACCGAGGCGGCGGGCAAGGTGATTGGCATCATCGCGCAGGACGCGCTCTGCGACCGGGTCCAGGAGGTGGGCCATGCCCGGCCCGTGATGGTGGTGCTCGACCGCACGCCGTTCTACGGCGAGTCGGGCGGGCAGGTGGGCGACACCGGCCGGCTCACCTGGCCGGGCGGCGAGTTCGAGGTGACGGACACGCAGCGGGAAGGGGGCTTCATGCTCCACGTCGGCCACCTGCGGCAGGGCGGCCTCGACCTCGGCGCGACCGTCACGGCCACGGTGGACGCGGAGCGGCGGGCCGCCCTGCGGCGGGCGCATTCGGCCACGCACCTGCTCCACGCCGCCCTCCAGCACCACCTCGGCTCCCACGCGGTGCAGCAGGGCTCCAAGGTCGACGCCGACCTGCTCCGCTTCGACTTCTCCCACGGCAGTGCGATCGACGCCGACACGCTGCGGGCGATCGAGGGCATGGTGAACGCCGGGGTGCTCGCGGCCGTGCCGGTGACGGCCCGGCTGCTGCCCCTGGCCGAGGCCCGGCATGCGGGGGCGATGATGCTCTTCGGTGAGAAGTATCCCGACGTCGTGCGGATGGTCTCGATGGAGGGCGTCAGCCGCGAACTCTGCGGTGGCACGCACGTGTCGAGCACGGGCCAGATCGGCCTGGTGCGGATCGTGGGCGAGGAGAGCGTGTCGGCCGGCACGCGGCGGGTCACCGCCGTCACGGGCGGCAAGGCCCTCGACCGCTTCCGTCAGGCGGAGCGGACGCTCGCCGAGGCGGCCGCGCAGTTGAAGGTGCCCGTCGCGGAACTGCCCCAGCGGCTGGGGGCGGTGGTGAAGGAACTGCGCGATCTCAAGAAGGCGAAGCCCGCGGCCGCCGCCGCGGGGGCCACGCCGGAGGAACTGCTCGCCGCGGCGGTCGACGTGGCGGGCACGCGGGTCGTCGTGGCCGACGCCCGGGGCAGCGACGCCGGCGTCATGCGGCAGTGCATCGACCAGTTGCGGCGGAAGGCCAGCCCGATCGCCGTCCTGCTCGGCAGCGTGGAGGCCGGGAAGGTGACGCTCGTGGCCGGCATCTCCCGCGAACTCGAGGAGCGGGGCCTGTCCGCGGGCAACTGGATCAAGGACGCGGCCACGATCGTGGGCGGCAAGGGGGGCGGCCGGCCCGACCTGGCCCAGGCCGGCGGCAAACTGGTGGACCAGTTGCCCGCCGCGCTGGCCGCCGCGCGAAAGTCGATCGAGCAACTGCTCGGGGCGTGAGCCCGCTCAGGCGAGCTTCTCGAGCGCCGCGATCGCGGCGTCGTAGTCGGGCTCGCTCGCCACTTCCTTCACGACCTGGGCGTAGCGGACGACGCCGTCCTTGTCGAGCACGAACACCGCCCGGGCGAGGATCTTCAGTTCGTCGATCAGCACGCCCCAGGCCGTGCCGAAACTGCGGTCCATGTAGTCGCTGCCGGTCCGCAGCGCCTTGATCGACTCGGCGCCGCAGAAGCGGTTCATGGCGAACGGCAGGTCGAGGCTCACGGTCACGGCGTTGACCTTGTCGCCGAGGGCGGCGAGCCGCTGGTTGAAGGTCTTCGTCTGCACCTGGCAGACGGGCGTGTCGAGCGAGGGCACGACGCTGATGATCGTTGGCTTGCCGGCGAGGTCGGCCTTCGTGAGCTGCGTCATGCCGCCCTCGTAGTAGGCGAGGCTGAAGTCCGGGGCGGGGGAGCCGACCTTGACCTCCTCGCCGACGAGCGTGAGCGGAGTGCCCTTGAACGTGACCGCGCCGTGCCGACCCATGCGAAAGACTCCTCGGGAGTGAAGGCGTGCTTGAATGACCGCCGGAACGTCGGCAGTATTGTCGCTGGCCGCCGTTCGGCAAGCGGGCCCGCCAAATG
>JBJTHX010000300.1:0-2981 GCA_046094745.1 Planctomycetia bacterium | reverse complement strand
CTACGGATCGGCAGCCCCGTTCCCGTGCCCTGGAGACCCATCATGTCGCCCGCCCACGCCTTCGCCCGCGCCCTTTGCCTCGGCCTGTCGCTGGCCGCCGTCCCGGCCTTCGCGGCCGACCCCCAGCCGGCCGCGGCCGCCGCGCAACTGCCGCTGAAGAAGGTCGTCCTCTTCACCTCCGGCGTCGGCTTCTTCCAGCACGCCGGCAAGGTGACCGGCGACGCCTCCGTGGAGATGAAGTTCGCGGCCGAGCGGATCAACGACCTGCTCAAGAGCATGGTCCTCGAGGACCTCGGCGGCGGCACGGTCTCGACCGTCAGCTACGCCTCCCGCGACCCGATCACGAAGACGCTCGGCACGTTCGCCGTGAACCTCACCGACAACCCGTCGCTGGGCCAGATCCTCGGCCGGCTGCGGGGCGAGCGGATCGAGGTGGATGCGGCGGCCCCGGCGGCGGGCACGATCGTGGGCGTGGAGCGGCGGACGGTGCCGGCCGGCGGCGACAAGACGGTGGAGAAGGAGTTCGTCACGCTGCTCACGGCCGACGGCCTGAAGACGCTCGCCCTCGACACGATCACGCGGATCAAGCTCGTCGACCCGCGGCTGCAGGGCGAGCTGGAGAAGGCGCTGGCGGTGCTCGCCCTGGGGAACGACAACGACAAGAAGGCGGTGACGCTCGAGTTCCGCGGCCAGGGGCCGCGGGATGTCCGCGTGGGCTACGTGCAGGAGGCGCCGCTGTGGAAGACGAGCTATCGGCTCGTGGTGGACGACGCGCCGGCGGCGGGCGCCGACGGGAAACAGAAGGCGCTCCTGCAGGGCTGGGCGATCGTGGAGAACACGACCGACCAGGACTGGAAGGACGTGTCGATGGAGCTGGTGAGCGGCCGGCCGATCTCGTTCACGATGGACCTCTACCAGCCGCTGTACGTGCCGCGGCCGGAGGTGTTGCCGGAGCTCTACGCGTCGCTGATGCCGCAGCTCTACGGACAGGACCTGGCCGACGCCGACAAGCAGTTCCGGCGGGCCGAGGAGAAGAAGCGGGACAGGGGGCTCGCCATGCCGGGCCGGAAGGCGGGCGCGCAGCAGGGGCAGAATGCCGCCCGCGAGTATCAGGTTGCCGAGCAGGCCGCCGCGCCGGCCGAGATGCTGGCCAAGGCGGCGGCCGACGGGAACTTCGCCGGGGCCGCCGGCATCCGCAGCCTCGCCCAGGGCGTGAACCTCGGCGAACTCTTCCGCTATCGCGTCGAGAAGCCGGTGACGATCGAGCGGCAGCGGTCGGCGATGCTGCCGATCGTCGGCGAGAAGGTCGAGGCGGAGAAGGTGGCGATCTACAACGACGCCGTGCTCGCCAAGCACCCGCTCTCGGGGCTGCGGCTCGTGAACTCGACGCCGCTCGACCTCATGCAGGGGCCGGTGACCGTGTTCGAGGCGGGGGCCTATGCGGGCGACGCCCGGATCGAGGACATGGCCCCCGGCAGCGAGCGGCTGATCAGTTACGCCGTGGATCTCGACGTCGAGGTGAACCCCCGGATGGAGCAGCGGCCGGAGGAGATCGTGGCCGTGAAGATCGCCAAGGGCACGCTCGTCGCCACGCGGAAGTACGCCCGCAAGAAGGTGTTCGAGATCAAGAACTCGGGCGCGAAGCCGGTGAAGCTGCTCGTCGAGCATCCCCGCGAGGGTGGCTGGAACCTCGTCGATCCCAAGCAGGCCGCCGAGACGACCCGCGACCGCTATCGCTTCGCGGTGGCGGCCGAGCCGGGCACGCCCGTGAAGTTCGAGGTGGCCGAGGAGCGGCCCGACGTGCAGCACGTGGCCCTGACGAACCTCGACGACAACCTGATCCTGTTCTACTCGCGGGCCAAGGTCACGAGCCCGGCGGTCAAGGAGGCGCTCGAGCAGGTGATCGCCAAGAAGCGGGCGATCGAGGCGATCGTCCGCGCGAAGCAGGAGAAGGAGCGGGAGATCCAGGTGGTGGAGCAGGAGCAGAACCGGATCCGGCAGAACATGGCCCAGCTCGACCGCACGAACGAACTGTACGCGAAGTACGTGCGGAAGTTTGCCGAGCAGGAGGACCGCGTGGAGGCCCTCCGCAAGGAGATCACCGCGCTGATCCAGAAGGAGCAGGAGGCACGGAAGGCGCTCGACGAGTACCTGCTGACGGTGACGCTCGAGTGAGGCGTGGTTTCCCGCCGAGGAACCGCGGTCATGCCGACGTCGGGGCGGTGGTTGTCGCCAAAACGATCACCGCTCCGCGGTGATCACTGGGACGCGCGACGGCTGGTGCCGGGTAGGCGCAGCATGTCCTGCAGTTCCGGCAGGTGCGACTCGTAGACGCCGCGCGGCGACGTCTCGTGACGGACGCAGATCGCAGCGGCCTTGCCGACGATCTCCCCCATCATGCCGCAGGTCCGCATCACGCGGACCGGCCCGAGGGCCTCCCGCTCGACGCTGATGTCCCGTCCGGCCATCAGGAGGTTGGAGGTGTTCCGGCTGTAGAGGCAGCGATACGGCACCCAGTAGGGGCCCTGGTACTTCGCATCGGGTCCGTGCGTGTCGCGGGCGATGAACGGATCGCCGTCGCCCACGTCCTTGAAGTCGGGGTGCGGGGAGTGCAGGTCGATGTACCAGGTGGCCGGAAAGGCGGGGTCGGGCCAGGTCGTGCCGCGACGGAAGTCGTCACCCTTGAGCACCACGTCCCCGAGCAGCCGGCGGGACTCGCGCTTGCCCGCGATGAAGGCGGCCCAGCCGAGCCGGTGGTTCGGATACAGACCGTCCACGTTCTTGAGCGCGTCCCAGGCGCCGTACATGGCCCGCAGGTTGTTGTCGCGGATTCGTTCCACGTCCCGCACCTGGTCGAGCGCGAAGCCGCTCTCCCAGAACCAGCCGCCGAGCTGCTTGAGCGGCATCGGCGTCCAGCCATCGCCCGCCCGCTTGCGGCCGGGCAGCGGCCGGTCGGCCAGGTCGATGGCCCACGGCACGCG
>JBJTHX010000299.1:0-2561 GCA_046094745.1 Planctomycetia bacterium | reverse complement strand
CTCGTCGGCCGCATCGCGGCCGAGGCCCTGCACCCAGCCGAACACCGGCGGCACCTTCCACGAACCGCGGGCCAGGCGGATCTGCACGGTCGGCGGCACGATCCGCGCGAGGTTCTCCACGAGGCCCCCGCCGGTGATGTGGGCGATGCCGTGGACGGCCGCGGGGCCGTGGCGGTCGAGGACCGCCCGCACCGGGCGGGCATAGAGCCGCGTGGGCTCCAGGAGGATCTCGCCGACTGTCCGGCCCCCGAGCGCCGGCACCCGGTCGTCGCAGGCCAGGCCCCCCATGTCGAAGACGGCCTTGCGGACGAGGCTGAAGCCGTTGGAGTGGAAGCCGCTCGAGGCGATCCCGATGGCGACGTCGCCGGGGCGGATGCCGGTGCCGTCGACCAGCCGCTTCCGCTCGACCACGCCCACGCAGAACCCGGCCAGGTCGTACTCGCCGGGGTGGTACATGTCGGGGAGGATGGCCGTCTCGCCGCCGACCAGGGCGCAGCGGCACTCCACGCAGGCGTCGGCGATCCCGGCGACGATCCGCTCGAGCAGGTCCGGGTCGTCCTGGGCCATGGCCACGTAGTCGAGGAAGAACAGCGGCTCCGCGCCCGTGCACAGGGCGTCGTTGACGCTCATCGCCACGAGGTCGACGCCCACGGTGTGGTGGATCCCAGCCTGCACGGCGACCTTGAGCTTCGTGCCCACGCCGTCGGTGCAGGAGACGAGCAGCGGATCCTCGTAGCCCCGGGCGAAGAGATCCTTGAGGTCGAGGCGGAAGAGGGCCGCGAAGCCCCCCTCGGCGCTCATCACCCGCGGGCACTGCGTCCGCCGCATGTGGGCGGGCAGGCGGGCCATGCCCTCGCGGTAGAGTTCGAGGTTGACGCCGGCGCTGGAGTAGGTGGCTCCCGACACGATCGCTGGACTCCCGCGGAATCGGTTCGCCGCGCGGGATTCGCGGGCGGAAGGAGGGTATCATCCCAAGCCTATGCCACCCCGCAAGCCCCGGCCGAAGCCGTCGCGTGCCCGGACGGAACGGCGCCTGCCGGCGCTGCAGTTCAGTCATCCGCTGCCCTACGGCGCCGTGCTGCACGAAGGCGGGGTGCAGTTCGTCGTCTACAGCCGCTCGGCCACCGGCATGCGGGTCCTGCTCTACGACGCGCCCGACGCCGCCGACCCGTCCGAGGCGATCGACCTCGACCCCAACTCCGACCGCTGGGGCGACATCTGGAGCGTGTTCGTGCCGGGAGTCCGCCCGGGGCAGCTCTACCACTTCCAGGCCGACGGCCCCTTCGACCCCGAGCGGGGCCAGCGGTTCGACGGCCGGGCCCGGCTGATCGACCCCTACGCCCGGGCCCTGGCCGGCGAGTTCACGCTCGGCGCCGACGGCCTGCTGCGGCCGCCGAAGTGCGTGGTCATCGACGACGCCTTCGACTGGCAGGGCGACCGGCATCTCCGCCGCGAACTGGCCGACACGGTGATCTACGAGTTGCACGTCCGCGGCTTCACGGCGAGCCCCACCAGCGGCGTCGAGCACCCGGGCACCTACCGCGGCGTGATCGAGAAGATCCCGTACCTCAAGAGCCTGGGCGTCACGGCGGTGGAACTGATGCCGGTGCACGAGTTCGCGGAGCGGATTCCCTCGGCCGACGGCAGCCCGCGTACCAACTACTGGGGCTACGATCCGCTGGCCTTCTTCGCCCCGCACGCGGCCTATGCCGCGGGCACCGAGCCCGGCAGCCAGGTCCGCGAGTTCAAGGAGATGGTGCGGGCGCTGCACGCCGCGGGCATCGAGGTGATCCTCGACGTGGTCTTCAACCACACGGCCGAGGGCAACCAACTCGGGCCGACGCTGTCGTTCAAGGGGCTGGAGAACCGCGTCTACTACATGCTGGGCGACGGCGGCTCCACCTACCGCAACTACACCGGCTGCGGAAACACGATCAACGGCAACCACCCGATCGTCCGCGAACTGATCTTCCTCTGCCTGCGGCACTGGGTGCACAACTACCACATCGACGGCTTCCGCTTCGACCTGGCCAGCATCCTGTCCCGCGACCGCAACGGCGACATCCTCCCCAACCCGCCCGTGGTCGAGGTGATCACGGAGGATCCGCTCCTGGCCGACACGAAGATCATCGCGGAGGCCTGGGACGCCGCCGGCGCCTACCAAGTGGGCTCCTTCGCCAGCCTCCGCTGGGCGGAGTGGAACGGCCGCTACCGCGACGACGTCCGCCGCTACTGGCGGGGCGACTTCGCCCAGACCGGCCACCTGGCGACGCGGCTGGCCGGCTCGAGCGACCTGTACGCAAGCAACGGCCGCCAGCCGTTCCACAGCATCAATTTCATCACCTCCCACGACGGCTTCACGCTCCAGGACCTGGTCAGCTATCGCGAGAAGCACAACGAGGCCAACGGCGAGGGCAACCGCGACGGCGACAACAACAACTTCTCCGACAACTACGGCATCGAGGGACCCACCCGGCGGGCCGACGTGGCCGCGATCCGCGGGCGGCAGGTCCGCAACCTGCTCGGCTCGCTCCTGCTCAGCCAGGGCGTGCCCATGATCC
>JBJTHX010000298.1:0-2672 GCA_046094745.1 Planctomycetia bacterium | reverse complement strand
GTCCCGAGCCCGACGAGCGCGTCGAGGAGCGGGGCCAAATGCCGCTCGTACCGCTTCCAGCGGGCGACCGACCCGCGGTACAGCGGCTTTCGCACCTGGAGGTTGCTCGCCGTCTTCACCCGGCGGTCGAGCCGATGGAAGTCGAGGCACGTGTCGGACCAGGCGAGGCCCGCATGGTCGAGCATCCGACGGGTCCAGCCGGCACCGTCATCCACGAGCGCCTCGTAGGGCACGTCGAGGATCCGCCCCGGGAACACGGCGTGCCAATGGGCCATGAGCCGATCCTTCAGCCGGTGGACGAGCCCCAGGTCGCCGAGGTCGTTGGTGAAGTTGAGGCCGGCCCCGGTGAAGTTGTGGAACAGGCACGAGATGCAGGTGTCGCGCGGGTCGCGGAGCGTGTGGATGATCCGGGCCCGAGGAAAGAGGAGGGCGATGAGACCGACGTGCAGGAAGTTGATCGTCGTCTTGTCGACGATCCGGGCCGGGCCGCCGCCCTCGGCGCCGGTCCGCCCGCGGGCGGCCGACTCCCGGTAGCGGCCCAGGATCCCGGCGGCCGCCGCCGCGAGCGCTGCCGCGTCGCAGCGGGCCAGGCACCGCGGATAGGCCGCCGCATCGCCGCCGTCGATCCACCCGCCGCCGAGCGCGAGGGCCGCCTCCGCGATCTCGTCGGTCTCCCCCGCCCCGTGCACGAGCGGATGGCTGGCGAGAATCTGCTCGACGAGCGTCGTGCCGCTGCGGGGCATGCCGACGACGAACAGCGGCTCCGCCGTGTCGAGCCCCGACGTGGCGAGGGCGGGCACGGCGGCAGGGGCGAACGTCTCCTCGAGCGCCGCGACGAGCCGCACGTGGCGGTCGCGGAAGAACCCGCGGCCCGCGCGGCGGTCGAGGGCCCGCCGCAGCCGGCCCGACTCGATCTCATGAACCACGCCCGCGTCGTGGTCGCCCGTGCGGTCGTACGCGGCGGCCGCAGCCATATGGAGCAGCTGCCGGGCCTCGATCGCGAGATCCGGCCGCGCGAGCAGGGTCTGGATCCTGCCCAGCGCCTCGTCGCCGAGCGGGTGGTCGGTGACGGTCGCCAGGGAGTAGAGGGCCGGGAAGTTTCCCGGGTCGCGGTCGAGCACCTCGAGGAACTTCCCCACGCCCTCCGCCACGCGGCCGATGGCCACGAGGTTGTTGCCGAGGTTGTGGATCGCCGGCAGGTAACCGGGCGCGAGCGCGAGCGCGGCCTCCAGGTGCGGCGTCGCCTCCTCGTCGCGGTCGAGGGCCTTGAGTGCGAGCGCCAGGTTGTTGCAGGCCTCCGGCGAAGCCGGCGCGAGCCGGACCGCCTTCTCCAGCAGCGGCAGCGCCTCCTCCGCCCGCCCGGCGGCGACGAGCAGGTCGCCCATGTTCACAAGGCCACCCGGATCGTCGGGGGTCCGGGCCAGCACCCGCCGCAGGAGCGGCTCGCCCTCCGCCTGCCGGCCGAGTTGCTTGAGGAGCACGGCGAGGTTGTTGAGGAGGTCGACATGGTCGCCCGCGATCGCCAGTCCGGCCCGCATCACCCGCTCCGCCTCGTCGAGCAGGCCGCGGGCCATGAGCACCAGGGCGAGGCTGTTGGTCGCGTCGGCCGAGCCGGGGGCGGCCGCGACGGCGCGGCGCAGCACGTCCTCGGCCTCCACGAGCCGGCCGAGGTCCTTGAGCACGATGCCGAGGTTGTTGAGCGTGGCCGCGTCGGCCGGCTCGAGGCGGGCCGCCGTCTCGAGCGGCCCGACGGCCTCGGCCAGCCGGCCGGCCCGCGCCCGTGCCAGGCCGAGCCGCCGGAGGGCGGGAAAGTCCCGCGGGTCGGCCGCGCAGGCCGCCACGAGTGCGGCCTCGGCCGCCGCGGGATCACCGGCCTCGGCGAGCAGCGTGGCGAGATTCCGCGCGGCCACGGCATAGGCGGGGTCGAGCCGCACCGCCTCGCGGAGTTCGCCGATCGCCTCGTCGCGGCGGCCGAGCGACCGCAGCGCGAGCCCGAGGTTCGAGCGGTAGGCGGCGTTGCCGGGCTCGTGCCGCACCGCCGCGGCGATCAGCCGGGCCGCCTCGTCGTGCCGCCCCTCCTGCTGGGCGATCACGCCGAGGAGCTGCAGCGCGTCGGACCGGCCGGGATCGGCCGCGAGGATCCGCTCGTAGATCGCCCGTGCGGCGGCGACCTGGCCGGACTGGTGCAGCGCGATCGCCTGGTCGATGTCGTCCGGCATGCCGCGGATTCTACGTTCGACCCCGCGCCGCCGTCGCCGGCGGCCGCCGTCGAAAACCGGGGGCGGCCGACGTAGGCTGGTGGTCTCGTTCGCCACTCCGGGATGCACGATGGCCGCCGACCCGCTCGCCGATGTCGTTTCGGGCCAGTATCGGAAATGGGCCTACCCCGAGCCGATCGTGGACCTGCCCGGCTGGCTCGGCGGCAACTGGCAGTGGTTTGACCCGAGCCACGCCCACCGGATGTTCTGGCCCGACCGCGGCTACCCGGCCGACCTGCAGATCCTCGTGGCCGGCTGCGGCGCGAACCAGGCGGCCGTGGTCGCCCACACGATCCCCGGTGCACGCGTCGCCGTCAGACTCCACCATCGGGTCCGTGGACGCCAAACTCCCGGTCAACGGCCAACCGTCACACTGCGATCGCTTGCTGAAGTGCCGTTGACCGGCCTATCCTT
>JBJTHX010000297.1:0-5050 GCA_046094745.1 Planctomycetia bacterium | reverse complement strand
GGAACGGCGGGTTCGGCATCGCCGCCGACAGGCGCAAGGCCGGCCACGCTGCCGCCGGCAACGGGGAGGCCGCGTTCCGCACGCAGGCTGTCTGCAGCGGCAGCATCGGCCTGGAGTCCCGCCAGGGCGACGCCAGGAATTGAATCGACCGCGCGGCCGACGTCCACGCCCGAGTCGGCGGCGGCCGCCGCGCCGAGTGCGGCGGCCGCGCGGACCCGCAGGTCCACGGATCGGGTGCCGTCTCCCAGAATGCGGGCGGCGGCCGCCAGCGCGTCCTTGGTCGCCGTCTGCCGGCCCAGCGTCTGCACGATCGCCAGCGCCCGGGCGGCCAGCCAGTCACCGGCGACCGATGGTGGGGCGGAAAGCATGGGGCCGATGGCCGGGGCCACGGCCTTCGCCGCCTCCGCGAGTTGGCCGCTCGCCTTCGCCGCCTCCGCGTGCCGCGCCATGCCGGCCGCCGCGGCGATCCGCACCTCGAGCGGCAGCCGCACGTCGGCGGCCACCGTGGCCAGCATGGCGAGGGCCATCGGGAGCGGCCGGCCCTCCTTGGAACGCAGGTCGCCGACGAGGAGCATCGCGTTGACGCGGACCACGGAGTCGACGTCGCGGTTCTGGGCCACGGCCGCCATCGCGTCGACCACGGTCTTCGCGGCGTCGCCGAAGGCTTTCTCGTCGGCGATGTCGGCGAGCAGCAGGTCTCGGATCCGCCGCCGCACCCGCTCGATGGTGGGCCGGTTGGCCTCCATGCCGAGTTGGGGCAGCACGACCTGGACGACGAAGTCGCGGGCCTTGGCATCGAACGGTCCGCCGTCCCGGAGTTGCTGCCGGAGTTCGCTCGTCTCCCGGGCGTTCTCGACCTTGGACCAGGCGGAATACTTCGCCTCCGGCTCCTGGCCGCGGACCGCCTTGGTCGCGGCGAGGCCGCAGACCGCGAGGGCCACCAGGAGGCAACGGAGGGACGGGGTGTGCGATGTCATGGATGGTTCGTCAGCGGAATCAGAAGGGGCTGCCCGGCTCCGGCTGGCCGGGCTTGCCGTCGGACTTGGCCGTCTCTCCGGCCGGCAGCGTGGCCGCATGTTCGGCGATGACGGCCTCCGAATCGGCGGCAGACACGAACTCGAAGCCGCCGTCGGGTCGCAGGCAGAGCAGTTCGAACGGCTCCGGGGGCCGCTTCGACTTGACGTCGGCGCGGTCCTCCTGCCGCCCCCGCGCGTCGACCACAACGCGCTCGGTGCGAATCTCCTCGCCGCGGGTCCGCCGGTCGCCCGGCTTGTTGAGCTTTTCGTCCACGTTGACCAGGCCGCCCGCCTCCGTCACCAGGCCGCGGAGTGCGTAGTCGCCGGTCTTCGCGCTGGGAGCGAGCACGAGGAGTTCGAACCAGCCGGGCTTGAGTTTCTTCATGTCGGCCTTGCGTAGCATCGCCACGAGTGTGCTCGTCGAGTCGGGCACGCTCACCGGCTGTGTTTCGTTGCTCGGTGTCGAGGGTAATTTCATCTCTTGGGCGAGGGCGGCCTGGGTGAGGTGCTGCGAGGGAATCTTGTAGTTCGGGTTCCACAACTCAAAGCGAACGCGATAGCGGTAGGCCTTCCCCGGCTCGACGGCCGTGTCGATGAACCGGAACATGCCGTACTCGACGAGGGATTCGGCCTGGCCGCCCACGACGGTGGTCTCGGGCCGCGGCGGCTCGCCTTCACCGGCGAACACGTTGGCGGGATCGGCGTTCACCGGCTCGGGTGCGGCGGCGGCGGGGCGGGGATCCTTCAACTTGCGGACCTGGTCCACGACCCACGGATGCACGCCGACCACGGTCCAGGAACCCTTGAGCAGTTGTGGCAGTACCCCGCAGTACGGCGGCGTGGTCTTGGGGTTGCGCTTGTCCAGGGCGGCCGGCAGCAGGAAAGCGTCGGGCACTGGCTCTGGTGCGCCACCCGCCCCGTCCGCCTGCCACCTGCGGCCGGCTTCGGCGATGTCGAGCCTCTCCCAGCGGTCGCCACCGCCGCCGACGGTCGTCCGCTCGATGGACCAGTCAGCCCATAGGGGGGTATCCCGCTTCGGGTCCTTGAACCCCACGCTTTCGAACCGCCGGCCGTATTCGGCCACCTGCTTGGCCACCGGGATGAGGCCTGTGACGACCACGTACGGGAGGATTCGGCCGCGAGCCTGGTCGACGGCCGCCGGCCCGCCGCCGCCGAGGTCGAACGGCTGCTCGCCCGCTCCCGGCTCGGGCTCGCCGCGCTTGCGTGGCTTCGGCCGGGCCGGCAGCGGATCGGCGGCCGCCGGTGCGGCAGCCTGCTTCGCCGGCAACACGGCGAGCCCGGCCACGGCCCGCAGATCCTCGATGGGGAAGACGTCCGGCTGCGTCCGCTTGGCGAACTCCTCGAAGAGCGGCCGGTCGAGCAGGGCCAGTGCCGGCGGCTCGGTCACGGTCGGATCCCGCCAGGGATCGATCGCCGCAGACAGCGGCGGCCCCGACCGCTTCTCGGTCGCGGGCGCGGACTTCTCGCGCTCGACATGCGAGGCCGCCTCGTCGGCGCTGCGCTCGATGGTCCGGGGGCTCTGCTGTTCCGTCGCCGACTTGCTCTGGATCGCATCGACGCCACCCCAGGCGAGGCCCAGCGCCGCCATGGCGATCACTCCCACGACGAACTTCTCGCCGTGCCGCAGCAGGAAATCGACGACCGCTTCCTTGTCGAGGCTGATGTTCGGGCGTTTCATGCGGACTTTCTCCCATCACGCGGTCGCTCAGCCGCCCGCGGTGCTTCGCCGGCACGTGCGGAATCGCCGGAGGCCGGAGCCTGCGGCTCGATGCCCAGTGCTGCCGGGCTCGGTGGCGTGGCGAGGCCGACGGTGCCCCGCAGTTCGACGCCGACGTCGTGTGTCCGCCCCGCCTTGGTGCCGGCGCCCCGCGGGCCGCCCGCGATCCCGGTGCCTTCGCCGCCCGCCGTGCGGCCCGGATTGATTCGCACCTCGCGGACGTCAATCGGCACCTTCTGCCTGGCGAGGTCGACCAGAAGCGCGTCGATCCGCCGCTGATCGATGGCGATGCGGAGCGTGAACGGCATCAGGTGCACCATCCGGCCGGCCGGCGAAGCCGCCAGCGCGGCGGCCGACAACGGCTTGCCTTCGAAGTCGACGTAGATCCACTCCCGCAGGGGCGCGGCCGGGTCGGCTGCCGCCGCGCCCTCACCGCCCGGGATCGTCTCCGCAGCCGCGAGTCCCGCACCGGCACCGCCGAATCGCGGGTGTGCGGGTTTCGCCGCAGGCCCGCCCTCTCCACCTGGCGGCCCGGGCATCGGGATCGCCGCGTCCGTACCGGCGGCCGCGGCGGCATCCTTGGGGGGCACGATGCGATTTTCCCCCATGCCGCCCGGCCGTTCCTCGGCGGCGGGGTATCCCACGGACAGTTGCCCGACGCGGATGATCGCGGCATTGTGCTCGCCGGCAGCGTCCTTGTTGGCCCGCTTGATCACGTCGCACAGGAGCCCGTAGACCCACAATTCCTCCTGCGCCAGGAGAACCTGCGCGGTGGCCGCCTGCGGGTTGGCGGGCAGTCGCTTCCAGGTGAACGAATCGAAGAGCCGCCGCTGGTCGTCGGCGGCCCAGACGACGAGGGCCCCGGTCTGGCGCTTGCGTGCCTCGGCGGCGCCCGGTCCGGCCACAACCGCCGGCTTGTCGTCGCCCATCGTCTCGTCGGCGCCCATCCGGGCGGGCAGTTGCCGCACCACGTCGGGAATGGTGTTCTGGTATCGGGCCAGCATGTTCCGGTCGAGGCGACCGTCGGGCTTCAATCTGGCGACCGCGTCGAGGAAGTCCGGCTGGAGTTCGTTGGGCCAGACCCGGAGAAACTCCTGGCTCTCCCAGAACTTCTTCCATTCCACCAGTGTTTCGGACCGTACGCGGGCGGCCTCGGCATTGATCTCCTTGGACCAGGCGACGTTGGGGTGCGGGTTCACGCCGCGCACTCCCTGGAGGGCGTCGAACTTGCTCTTGATCCTGCCCCGGGCAGCGTCGATCTCCGCCTGCATGCCGCTCCGTGCCATGAGCACCATCGGCAGCAGCACCAGCGGCGCGAGAAGCGCGAGCAGCCAGAAGTGGTGCTTGGCCAGCAGGGCGACGGCGGGACGGATGTTCTCGGGAAGTTGGGGCATGATCGATGGAGCGTCACTGGGCGGCGGCCGGGTCCGGTGCCGCGGGAGGCTTCGGCCGTGGAACGCCCGGTGTGGCCGGCTGCCAGGCGAACTGGAGCGTGAAATCGTACCGCTTGAGTTCGAGCGACTCCCCATCGGCCGCCGCCACCCCCGTCTCGCCCCCGACCGGGGAAGCGGCGGGCTTCGCCTTGACGATCCGGTCCTTTTGGACGGTGGACGACTCCATGATCACGGGATAGCCGACCCCGAGATCCGTGATGGGCACCCGCTTCCCGGCGAGCGGCCCGGCCGACACCAGTACCTCGTCGCCTTTCCCGAGGAGGCTCTGCACGAGCGTCGCGCGGACGAACTGCTCGGCCTCGTCGGGCTTGTGGCGGTCTTCGTTGTGGTAGTGATGGCCCTTGATCTGGATCACCCAGCCGGGGCCCTGGGGGCCGACCTGGCCCGGGGCGCCGGTCTCGGGAGTTTCGCCGGGCGGCACCTCCGGCGTGGCGGCGGCTTCCGGCGGGGCCTCTCCCGCGGGCGGCCCGGCGGCGGGAGCGCTGCCGGCCGGCCCGCCGATGGAATGGGTCTCCTCCCAGTGCCGCTTGACCCCTGTGAACCAGGTGGCGAGGTCGGGGAAGTACTGGGAGTCGAGGCTCTCGACGTGGATTTCGTAGCGGTCGGCTGGATTGGCCGGCACTTGGCCGGGCGGATCCCGCGGCAGCAGCGTCTCCACGGCCCGCAGCATGTCGAGCATCTGGAACCGGCGGTTCTGCACGTCGACCAGATACCGCTGCTGGGCCACGGCGGCGTCCCGTTTGGCCCGCACTTCCTCCAGCGCGGCCGTCGCCTCCTGGGACTGTTTCTGGACGGCATCGGCCCGGCCGAATGCGTTGGCGTAGAGCCGGTCCGCATAGGTG
>JBJTHX010000296.1:0-4925 GCA_046094745.1 Planctomycetia bacterium | reverse complement strand
AGCATCTGGAATCGGCGGTTCTGCACGTCGACCAGATACCGTTGCTGGGCTACGGCGGCGTCCCGCTTGGCCCGCACCTCCTCGAGCGCCGTCGTCGCCTCCTGCGAGCGTCGCTTGACGGCATCGGCCCGACTGAACGCGTTGGCGTAGAGCCTGTCGGCGTAGGTCGACCAGGCAAGGAACATCCCGGCGAAGCCGAGCACGGCCGAGGTCAGGAGGCCGAGGAGGGCGGCCACCGCCCAGGGCTTCTTGGCCTCGATGATCCGATCGGTGACGATCTCCCGGGGGAGGAGATTCGTTTTCAGGAACGAGCCCGCGGCGGCCTGCAGGGCCAGGCCGTAGGCGGTGCCGAACGCGAGTCGGTTCTCCCGGAACGCCGGGGCGCCGAGCACGGCCGGTCCGTCGAGCCGGTCGTACTTCTCCAGTCGCTGCACGTCGAGTTGGAGCTGCTTGGCGACGAAGTCGGCGAGGCCGCGCAGCTTCGTCGCGTTCCCCAACAGCAGCACCTTGCCGATCGTCGCGGTGCGGTCGGTACCGGTGAAGTAGTTGAGCGACCGCTGCAGTTCCGCCGCGAACTCGTTGAACACGGGCCGCATCGCCTTGAACACGGCCTTCGGATCCTCGGCCCGGGCGGCGTTCCGCTTGAGGGTCTCTGCCTTGGCGAAGGTCAGCTGCAGTTCCTTGACCAGGGCCTTCGTGAACGTGCTGCCACCGATCGGCATGCTCCGCTGCCAGATCTTCAGCCCGTTGGTGACCACCAGGTCGGTGGAGTCGACGCCGGTCGACACCAGGACGATCGACTTCGGCGGCTTGTCGGGATCGATCGTGGCTGGATCGGGCAGTTGATCGAACATCACCATGTTCGCCAACGCGATCGGCGCGAGCTGGAGCACGTCGACCTCGATCCCGGCGTCCAGGAGGGGCTGGAGCGCCTTGTAGACCTGCCCGCGCTTCATCGCGAAGAGCGCGACTTCGGAGTCCATCACGAAGCCGCTTTCCTCAATGCCGCCGGCGAGCCGCTGCCAGTCCCAGACCACCTGCTCGAGCGGAAAGGGAATCTGCTGCCGGGCCTCGTACCTGACGATGTCGGGGATCTTCTTGGCCTCGATCGGCGGCAACTTGATGAACTTGGAGAGGCCGGACTGGCCCGCCACGGCCGCGGCCACCCGGTCGCCCCGCAGGTCGTTGCGGCCCATGAACTCCACGAGGGCGGCCCGCACCAGTTCCACCGGGTCGGCCTCCGGCTGGCTGAGCATCATCGGGTATTCGATGTAGTCGTAGCCCTCCGCGACGAGTTTGCGGGGGTCGGTGGGCGACATCCGGCAGCGCAGCGCCTTCAGCGCGCACTTGCCGATGTCGATTCCCCACACGTACGGGCTGCGGGCCATGAGCCGCTCCGAGGGGCCGTCGCAGGGCGGGCCGGCCGCGCCGGTGGCGCTGCCGAAATGACGGCTTTTCTGCACTTTACGGCCGCATGCAGAGGAGTGTCAAACGCCCCGCGTGGCGGGCGTGCCCGGGCGGCGACGACCGGCGCCGTGGATTACACTCGTCCGCCATGCAGCCCGCCCGTGTCGTGGTCTTCCTGCCCTGCCACACGCTCGACGATTTCCCGACGTGGCTCGAGGAGGCGGAGGCCGACGACGTGCTCGCCTGCTGGACCGCCGCCTGGGATCCGCGGCTGCTTGCGGCCGTGGGGCGGGCTCCCGAATGGGCGAGCGTCGATCAGCGGCCGCCCGACGCCGATCCGATCCTGGGCCTCGTGCCGGCGGCGATCGACCCGCGGTTCGCGGCCCAGGCCGACGCCGTCTGCACGGCCGGATCCCGGTGGGTGCGGGGTACGCGGGGCCTGGCAGCGGTCGCGGCGGCGGCGGTCGATGCGGCCGGTGCGGGTGGCGTTGGTCCGACCCTGCTGGATGACTTTCGGGCCCTCGGGCTCGCCGTACTGCTGGCCGAACTGCTCGCCCGGCGGATGCGGTCGGAGGCCGGTTTGGAGGCGACCGACTTCGGCACGACCGCGGTCGCGGCGGCCCGGGCGGCGGTCGCCGGTCGGGACGACGAGGCGCGGGATCGGCTCCGGGAGTGCTTCGGGTTCCTCGCCGCCACGCGGGCCCGCTACTACCCGGTCGATCTCTGGCTCGTGGACCTCGTGCTGCTCGGCGAGACGACGCTCGGTCGGCCGCTCGTTGAGGAACTCTCGCTGCCGACGCCGCTGGGCGTGGTGGCCTCGGGCAGCCTGGTGGAGCGGCTCGCGTCCGACCACCCCGAGTCGCTCGCCGCGCTCCAGGCGCGGTGCGCCGACGGCTCCGTCGTCCCCTGCGGCGGCCGCGACGAGGACGGGGCACTGGCCTTGGAGACGCCGGAAGAGGTGCTGGCATCGTTCGTCCGGGGGCGGGCCGCCTGGCAGCGGCACGTCGGCACGGTGCCCCTGACCTTCGCCCGCGTGGGCGGCGGCGGCTCTCCGCTCGTGCCGGAAGTGCTCGCCGGCTTCGGCTACCTGGGCTCGGTCTGGCCGCTGTTCGACGGCACGCCCCTGCCCGATCCCGGTGCCGGCCGCATTCGCTGGGAGGGCAATGGCGATGCGGCCATCGACGCGGTCGCCCGGCCACCTGTCGACGCCCGCGCGGCCCGCTCGATCCTCGGTTTGCCGGAGCGGCTCGGCGACGCGATGGACCATGATCACGTGGCCGTGGTGACGTTCGCGCGGTACGCGGGAACGGCGAGCCCCTGGCACACGCTGCTGCGGCGGATCGGCTCGTGGGGAGATGTCCTGGGCACGTTCGTGACGCCCGACGAACTCTTCCGGCGGACTCCTGGCGGCGGCACCCCGGTCGCTTTCGAGCCCGACGCGTTCCCCGTGCCCCAGCCGGCCGCCGCCGTCGATCCGCTCGCCGGGCCGGTGGAGCGGGCGGCCGAAACCGCGCGACGGATCGTCGCGGCGGCCGATGCGGTGCGGCCGCTTCTGGCGGTGACCACGACGCCGGCGAGCGTTGGACCGCGATCCGGCCCGCGCCGTACCAGCCGCTGGCCGTGGTCGCGGCGCGCCCCGGACCAGCTCGCGATCGACAACGGGCTCGTGCGCCTCGAGGCCCATCGGCGCACCGGCGGCCTGCTCTCCCTGCGACGGCCCAGCGACCGGGCCAACCGGCTTTCGCAGCAGATCGCCCCGCGCACGACCCAGCCGCCCGCGGCCCCGGGCAGCAGCTGGGAGAGCCCGGAGGAGCGGGCCGAGCACGGCTGGATGCAGTCCGAGGCGGTGGTGCTCGTGAAGACGGCGGACGGAGCCGACTGCATCGAGAGCCGGGGCCGACTGTTCGCCGCCGACGGCCGCGATCGGGGGTCGTTCATGCAACGGATGTCGCTCGTGCCCGGCCTGCCGCTGGCGGTGCTGGATCTGGAGTTGAGCCTCGACGCGGCGGCCCCTGGCACGCTCTGGGAAGAGCACGTGGCCTGCCGGTTCGCCTGGCACGAAAACGAGGACGTCGACCTGTTCCGCAGCCTCCATACCCAGCCGATCGCCACTGCGCGGACGCGGTTCTCGGCGCCGCATTTCATCCTCGTGCGCGGGGGGCGGGCCGCCGGCAACGGCGACGTCGCCATCCTCACCGGTGGCCTGCCCTGGCACGTGCGGTCGAGCCCGCACGTGCTCGACACGATCCTCTGCGGCGCGGCGAGCGGGGTTGTCTCCCGACGGCTGGCGATCGGGATCGGTCTCGCGCGGCCCTGGGACGCGGCCCTGCGGTTGCTGGCGGGCGGCTCCTGGGACCGGCCGACCGGCCCGGAAGGCGTGCGGATCACGGTCGAAGCGGTCGAGCGGGTCGCGTCGGGCCGGATGCGGCTGAAGATCGGGTTGCTCGAATCGGCCGGCCGGTCGGGGCACGTGCGGATCGATTGGGCCCGCGAGCCGCTCGCGGCGGAGGCCCGCGACCTCGCGGACCGGCCGCGCGGCGACATGACCGTTGCGATCGAGGGGAAGACCACCGTAGTGTTTCTCAAGCGATTCGAGTGGCTGCGGCTGCACCTGGAACTCCCCGCATGATCATCACGCTCGACGGACCGGCCGGCGCGGGAAAAAGCTCGGCGGCCCGGGCGCTGGCGGCCCGCCTGGGCTGGTGCTATATGGACACCGGCGCCATGTACCGCGCCGTCACGCTCGTGGCCCTGGAGCAGGGGATTCCCCTGGAGGATGCCGGCCGACTGGCGGCGGTTGCGGAGGCGATCGTCATCGAGTTCCGCGACGGCCGCGTGCTCGTGGACGGACGCGACGTATCGGGGGAGATCCGCACCGAGCGGATCACGGCCGCCACCCGGCCGGTGGCCGACGCGCCGCCGGTCCGCGCGGCGATGAAGCGGATCCAGCGCCGGATGGCCGCGGGGCTCGACATCGTGACCGAGGGCCGCGACCAGGGGTCGGAGGTGTTTCCGGACGCCGACGTGAAGGTGTTCCTCACCGCGTCGGCCGAGGAGCGGGCTCGCCGGCGGCACCGCGAGGAGGTGGCGCGGGGCAGCGGCATTTCGCTCCCCGACGTGCTCGCCGCCCAGGCGGCCCGCGACGACGGCGACCGTGTGCGGGCGGTGGGGGCGATGCGGGCCGCGGACGACGCCGTGGTGCTCGAGACCGACGGCCTCGGCCCGGACGAGGTGGTCGATCGGCTCGTGGGACTGATCGAGGCGCGGCGCGGGCCGCAGCAGCCATGACCGACGCCGATCCATCCGCCGCCACCGACCGGCCGTCGCGCCGCACCCACCACTCGGCCTTCGGCCGCTGCCTCTACGCGACGCTCTGGGTGCTGAGCCGCACGCTCGGCGTGGCCGTGTTCGGGGGCCGCAGCCGATTCGACGAACCGCTGCCGCGCGAGGGCGGCCTGCTCGTGCTCTCGTCACACCAGAGCCACCTCGAGCCGCTGCTGTTGGGCCTGGCCACGGAG
>JBJTHX010000295.1:0-16665 GCA_046094745.1 Planctomycetia bacterium | reverse complement strand
GAGCGGGCTGCGGACTTGGATCTTCTCGAGGCCAAGTTCCTCGATCTGCCGCGCGACCTTGGGCGTGATGAAGATCATGAAGCTCTATCAGCGAGGCGTGATCACCGACGGCGAGCGGTACAACCAGGTGCTCGACGCCTGGACGCACGCCCGCGAAGAGATCACCAAGGAGATGATGGCCGAACTGGAGAAGGACACGGCCAGCGATGCCCGCCGCGCGGGGTACGTCAACCCGATCTTCCTGATGGCCCACTCCGGCGCCCGTGGCGGCGTCGAGCAGATCCGCCAGCTGGCGGGAATGCGCGGCCTGATGGCCAAGCCGTCGGGCAAGATCATCGAGACCCCTATCAAGGCGAATTTCCGCGAGGGGCTGACGGTGCTCGAGTACTTCAGCTCCACGCACGGTGCCCGCAAGGGTCTTGCCGATACGGCCCTCAAGACTGCCGACTCGGGCTACCTGACCCGGAAACTGGCCGACGTCGCCCAGAACGTCGTGGTCACGATGCACGACTGCGGCACGACGCAGGGGATCTACAAGACGGTCATCTACCGCGGCGAGAAGGTCGAAGTGAACCTCGCCGACAGCATCCGCGGACGCGTCAGTCGCTCGGACATCCGCAACCCGATCACCGAGAGCGTGATCGTGCACGAGGATGAGCTGATCATGCCCAAGACGGCCCGGCAGATCGAGGAACTCGGGCTGGACAAGATCCAGGTCCGCAGCCCGCTGACCTGCGAGGCGCCGCTCGGGGTCTGCCGGCTGTGCTACGGCATGGACCTCTCGACGGGCTCGCTCGTTGAGGAGGGGATGGCGGTCGGCATCATCGCGGCCCAGAGCATCGGTGAGCCGGGCACGCAGTTGACGATGCGGACCTTCCACATCGGTGGCGTGGGGCAGCGGGCGATCGAGGAGAGCGAGAGCAAGGCGAAGCGGGCCGGCACGGTGAAGTTCACCCGGCTGCGGACGGTGCAGAACGAGCAGGGCGAACAGGTGGTGCTCGCCCGCAACGGCGAGATCGCCATCGTCGACGCCAAGGGCGTCGAACTCGAGAAGTTCGACATCCCGGCCGGCGCGATCCTCAAGGTGCAGGACAACGACGAGGTCAAGGTCGGCACGGTGCTCGTGCAGTGGGATCCGCACTCGATCCCGATTCTCTCCGAGGTGGCCGGCCGCGTCCGGTACGAGGATGTCGTCGAGGGCGAGACGCTGCGTGTCGAGAAGGACCCGAGCGGCCATACCCGCCGCATGGTGATGGAGCACAAGGGCGTGTATCACCCGCAGGTCGTCTTGGAGGACGACGCGGGAAAGATCCTCGACTTCTACTACCTGCCGGAGAAGGCCTACATCGAGGTGGCGCCGGGCGAGAAGGTCGCCGCAGGCCACATCCTCGCCAAGACGCCGCGTGAGGCGTCGGGCACGCAGGACATCACGGGTGGCCTCCCGCGAGTCACGGAGATCTTCGAGGCCCGCAAGCCCAAGGATCCGGCCATCATGGCCGAGATCGACGGCAAGGTCGAACTGCTGGGCGAGAAGCGGCGCGGCAAGCGGACGATCGTCGTCAAGAACGAGAGCGGCATCGAGCGGGAGCACCTCGTCACGCACGGCAAGCACCTGCGGGTGCATGCAGGCGACTACGTGAAGGCCGGCGAGGCACTGGTCGACGGGCCGCTCGTCCCGCACGACATCCTGCGGATTTCTGGTGAGGAAGAGGTGCAGCGGTATCTCGTTCGCGAGATCCAGAACGTCTATCGCAGCCAGCGGGTCGACATCGACGACAAGCACATCGAGATCATCGTTTCGCAGATGCTGCGGAAGGTGAAGATCGAGACGGTCGGCGACACGAACCTGCTGCCGGGCAGCGTGCTCGACCGCTTCGAGTTCCGCCAGGCGAACGAGCGGATGGCCGACTCCGTCAAGATCACGGAGAAGGGCGACAGCGAGTTCGCCGTGGGGTCCGTCGTTCCGAAGGACGTGCTTGCCCAGGCGAACGCGCAGATCGAGACGCTGGGCGGCGCGGCGGCCAAGGGCACGAAGCCGAAGCCGGCGACGTCGAGCACGCAGTTGCTCGGCATCACGAAGGCGAGCGTCCAGAGTTCCAGTTTCATCTCGGCCGCGAGCTTCCAGGAGACCACCAAGGTCCTCACGGAGGCTGCTCTGGCCGGAAAGATCGACAAACTGGTCGGCTTGAAGGAGAACGTGATTCTCGGCCACCTGATCCCGGCCGGCACGGGCTTCGGCACGTTCCAATCGGCGGAGGTGCGGGTGCGGCCCGAGGCGCTCGATGCCCTGCGGCTGGACCGGGAGAACGTGCTGGCCCGGCAGTTCCCGCTGCTCGAGGCCGCCGGTGGCGACGAGGCCGCGGCCGGCGAGTCGGCACTGGCGGAGGCGGCCGGCGATGTGGCCACCCTCGACGACGCCGCGGGCGGTGACGAGGGGTAGCGGCTGGCCTGGAGGTCGACGGCGACTCCTGTGCGGGTTTTGCGGGCCTCATGGGCCGCACTTCCGGCGCGGCCCGGAGGCTTTCCGGCGGTGGGTTTTTGATTCGGTCTCCCGGTCGAAGTAACGTCGGAAGGACGTTTCCCGGAGCCGAGTCATGGTGCAGAAGATCAGCCGTCTCGTGCTCGTGGCCTTGGTTGCCTTGGCGGCGGGCGAGGCCGCCGCCCAGCGGTACAACCCGTACGCCGACGCGCACGAGGCCCTGCCGCCGGTGGCCCCGGACGGCACGATCCAGTGGGGCACGTTCTTCAAGTCGGCCCAGCTGCAGAAGTCCTACGAGCGGCTGTGGAACCTCGGTGCCTGCCGCGGCACCAACCGCGCCATCACCGAGCCTGTCGCCGCCAACAAGCTTCTGATCGACCGGCTTCCCGAGGCTGATTTCGCGGGCGTGGTGGAGGGCTCGAGCGGCGGGCTCGCCGGGGGCGTGGTCGCCTTCCTCGACAAGGCCGGAGGCGGGCAAGCCGGTCCGCTCTTCGCGCAACTCCATCCGGCCGGCGTATCGCACGTCGTGGTCACGGGCACGATCGGCCGGGGTGACCTGCGGCCGGGAATGATGGTACGGCTGCGGAGTCGAGTCGACGCGCGGGGCAAGGGCGGCGAGCCCATCGAGCGGATCACCGTCGTGACGCCCGCCCCGGATGCCAAGCCGGATGCCGTGCTGCCCGACACGGTCGAGACCATCGTCGGTACGGTGATCAGTTGCCGCGGCAGCGGACTCGTCGTGCGGGTCGACGCCGGCAAGATCCGTCGGCTGACGTTTGCGTTGGCCGACGATGCCGTCGTCATGGTCGACGGCGCCTGCCTCGAACTGGTTGCGGCTGGGGATGAGGTCGCGGTCAAGGGTCGGCTGTGGACCGGCGAGGGGGCGGCGGGTGCCGGCACGATCTTCGCCTCGCACGTGACCGTCACGAAGCGGGTGCCGCCGCTGCCGGAAACGCGGGCCGTGGCCGTGGGTGCTGGTGCGGGTGCCGGTCGCCCCGTAGAGTGATGGCGGTTCTGAAATCCCCGTCCTGTCGATTGGCCCATGGCATTGCAGAGCAGTTGGCTCGTCGTCGAGCACGGTCTCACGCCTGCCTCGCGAGTCGCCCGCCGGACCCTGCGGAAGCGACTCGATGCCGTCTGGAAGGCACTGCGGACGACGGCGGGCGATCCTCCTGATCCGGAGCGGGTGCACCGGCTACGGGTGGCCACGCGACGCACGCTGGCGGCGATCGACGCCTTCGGGGAGTTCCTGCCGGCGGAGAAGCGGCGCTGGTTCGAAAAGCGGCTGCGGAGGCTGCGGCGCACGGCCGGTGCCGCCCGCGACCTCGACGTGCTCACCGACCGGCTCGGCCGCGAGCCCGCGACGGGGCCGGGCAGCGCGAGCCCGCGCAGCCGCCTCGTGGCGATGCTCGCGCGGCAGCGACTGGCATCACGGGCCCCGATCCGGCGGTTGCACGACGAGTTGGTGTCTGCGGATTGGCATGGGCGAACCGAGCGGCTCATCGACGCCGTGGGCAAGCGCGGCCACGACCGACCCTTCGGCGAGTACGCCCGGCGACGGTTCCGGCCGCTGATCGAGCGGTTTTTCGCCACGGCGGACCGGCGACTGCGGGCGGCCGACGACATCCACCGCCTGCGGATCGAGGGCAAAAAACTCCGCTACGCGATGGAGATTTTCGCCTGCGTGTTCCCGGCCCGCGAACGGGTGCGATGCGAGGAGGCGCTGGAGCGACTGCAGGCCACGCTCGGCGAGTTCACCGACCATGCGGCCGCTGAGGACCGATTGCGGCACTGGGCCCGGGCCGACGGCGCCGCCGCGGCCCGGGGCACGATCACGGACCTGCGGGAGCGGGAGGCGGAGGCCGCGGGCCGGGCCCGCAGGGAGTTCACGAAGTGGTGGAGCCCGGCACGGCGGCGCTGGCTGCGGCGCAAACTCGAGCGGACACTCCGCCGGCAGAGTGCATGAGCGGCCGTGGGCGGGCCGTAATCGGCTGGTCCGTGGTGCTCGCAGGCCTGGCCGCGATGGCCTGGGCGGCGCGGCAGGCTGGCCGCGCGCCCGCGCCAGCAAGATCCTCCTTCAGCGCCACGACGCCGGGAACACCGCGGCCCGCCGGCGATCCGCCCGCGGGGATGGTGTGGATCCCCGGTGGAGAGTTCTCGATGGGCTGCGCCGACCCGCGCGGAATCCCGGCCGGCGGCACCGACCCGATGAACGATGCCCGGCCGATCCACCGCGTGAGAATCGCAGGCTTCTGGATCGATGCGACGGAAGTGAGGAACGATCATTTCGCTGCGTTCGTCTCGGCCAGGGGCTACGTGACCGTGGCCGAGCGGCCGCCACGAGCCGCGGACTTCCCCGGCGCGACTCCCGAGAATCTGGTGCCCGGCTCGATCGTGTTCACGCCCCCGCGCGATCCGGTGCCGCTGCGCGATCCGACGGGCGTCGCCCACCTCCGCTGGTGGGCCTACGTGCCCGGCGCCTGCTGGCGGCATCCGCAGGGGCCGAAGAGCGACATCGAAGGATGCGGCGCTGAACCCGTGGTGCACGTCGCCTACGAGGACGCGGAGGCCTACGCCCGGTGGGTGGGAAAGCGGCTGCCGACCGAGGCCGAATGGGAGTTCGCGGCCCGCGGTGGCCTCGCGGGCGCGCCCTTTCCGTGGGGCGCGGAGTTTCGGACGGGCGGCCGCTGGATGGCCAACACGTGGCAGGGGCGGTTTCCTGGTGAGAACACGGCCGCCGACGGCTTCGCGGGGGTCGCGCCCGTGGGGCGGTTTCCGGCCAATGGCTACGGGTTGCACGACGTGTCGGGCAACGTCTGGGAGTGGTGTTCCGACTGGTATCGGCCCGACGCCTACAAGCGGGACGCCGGCCCCGACGGCCGCGCCGTGGCCGTCGACCCGCGTGGACCCGCCGAGAGCTTCGACCCGCAGGAACCGGGCCAGGCCAAGCGGGTGCACCGGGGCGGCTCGTTCCTCTGCTCGGTGCAGTACTGTGCGCGGTACATCGTGGGCACGCGTGGCAAGGGGGAAATATCGAGTGCGACGAACCACATCGGCTTTCGGTGCGCGAAGTCGCCCTAGTACGCAACGCCGAGTCGTCGCAACCCGGCTCGTGACTGCCCAGACCCTCTCGCTTGACGTTCGTCCTACTTTGTGCGCAGCTTCTTGAGCTGGGCGAGCGTGCGGGTGTTGACGATGTCCTTCGCCTCCAGGCCGGCGCGGCGGGCCTGGAGGATGCCACACCGCATCACGTCGAGGCCGCGGGTCGAGTGGGCGTCGGTCGAGATCACGAGTTTCACGCCCGCCCTCTTTGCCGCTGCGGCGTGACGGTCATCGAGGTCGAGTCGCCAGGGGTTGGCGTTGATCTCCAGGAACGTGCCGGTCCGGGCGGCGGCGTCGATCACCGCCTCGATGTCGACGTCGTAGGCCGGCCGGCGATTGATAAGCCGGCCCGTCGGATGGCCGATGACCGAGACGTGCGGGTTCTCGATCGCCTCGACGATCCGAGCCGTGATCCGTTCCCGCGGCTGGTTCTGGCCGTAGTGGAGGCTGGCCACGACCCAGTCGGCCCGGGCAAGGACCTCGTCGGGCAGGTCGAGCCCGCCCTTCTCCAGCATGTCGACCTCGATGCCCTTGAGGACGACGAGCGGCGGGCGGCCATCCTCCGCGAGCGACTCGTTGAGCCGGTCGATCTCGTCCCACTGTCTCAAAAGCCGCTTGCGGTCGAGACCGTGGGCCATCGTCACCCGCTGCCCGTGGTCGGTGATCGCGATATAGGCCAGGCCGCGGTCGATCGCCGCCCGCACCATCTCGCCGAGCGTGGCCTCGCCGTCGGTCGCCGTGGTGTGCATGTGCAGGTCGCCACGCATATCGGCGAGCGTGACGAGCTGCGGCAGGTCGCCGTGCTCGGCCAGCGCAATCTCGTCGGTGCCCTCGCGGATCTCGGGCGGGATCCAGGGCAGGCCCACGGCGGCGTACACCTCCTCCTCGCTGCGGCCCGCGATGGCCGGGCCCGACGCAGGGCGGGCGTCGTCGCCCTTGCCCGTCGCGAGGCGGAACACGCCGTACTCGTTCATCGTCAGGCCCTGCTCGCGGGCCCGCGAGCGGAGCCGCACGTTGTGTTCCTTCGACCCGGTGAAGTACTGCCAGGCTGCCCCGAACGAGCCCCGGTCGACGACGCGGAGATCGATCTGCACACCCCGGGGGCCGCGGATGCTCGTCTTGGTGTCGCCGCGGAGCAGGACCCCGCCGCACTCCTGCCAGGCTGCGAGGTGGTCCATCACCGCGGCCGCGTCGTCGCTGTCGACGAGGAGGTCGATGTCGCCCACGGTCTCGCGGCCGCGGCGCCAGCTGCCGGCTCCCTCCGCGCGGCGCACGGCCGGGCAGGAGCGGGTCCAGTCGAGCAGTTGCTCGACGATCGCGTCGGCCTCGGACCACAGCAGCCGGTCGTGTTCCGGGCTCTTGGCGAAGGCGATGTTCTCGAGGATCGCCGCCTCGGGCTTGGCCCCGAAGCCCTTCACCTCACGGACGCGTCCCGCGTGGCATGCCTGCTCGAGGGCGTCGAGCGAATCGATGCCCAACTCGTCGACCAGGGCCTTGACCTTCTTCGGGCCCAGGCCCGGCACCCGCATCAATTCGAAGACGACCGCCGGAATCTTCTTCTGCAATTCGTCGAGGAGCGGCAGGCGGCCCGTGTCGAGCAGGGTCTCGATCTTCCCCGCCAGATCGGAGCCGATGCCCTCGATGTCGGTCAGCGAACGGGCGGTGTCGCCGCGGACGGTCGCCAGCGATTCCACCATCGAGCCGATCGTCCGGGCCGCGTTGCGATAGGCCCGGACGCGGAAGACGTTGCCCCCCTGGTACTCGATCAGGTCGGCGACGTGATCGAAGACAGCGGCGATATCGGCGTTGGTCATGGACGAGAATGTATCGTCCCGACCGTCACCGACCCGCGGGCTACTGCTGGGCGCGGAGGGGCAGGGCGGCGGTCGGGTACGCCGGGCGGAAGGTGGCCGGACGGCCGCCGAGGTTCGCGGGCTGCCACTGCGTGGTGTGGCTTGTCGGGTCGAGCAGCCTCGGGAAGGCCCCGGTCGCCCCCGTCGGGCCGGTTCCCGGCACGGCTGGCATGCCGCCGGTGCCGCTGGCGGCGGGGCCGGAGGCCGGGGTCGGCGCGGCCGGCAGTGACGGAGCGGGCACGGCCGGGCCGGCCGCCGCTTCGGGCTGGGAGGCCTTCGGCTCGATCGGGATCGGTTTCAGCGGCGGCATCGCCGGCGTCGCCGGCTGGGTCGGCCGCTGGGTGGTCGTGGCGTCGAGCGCGGGTGCCGCGGCCGGAGCGGTGGTCGGCGCCGGCACGGTGTAGGCGGGCACGGGCTGGAACCCGGTGCCCGGCTGCCCGGTGAACGCCGGGGGCTGGATGAACGTCTGTCCCGCGACGGGCGGCGCGATTGGCCGCTGCTGCTGGAACGTCGTCCCGCCGGGTGCCGCGGGCAGCGTCGGCGCGTTGATGCTCGACTGGCCAGGGACGATCTGGTTGGAGACGTCGGCGCCGGCGGCGCCCCAAGCCTGCGGGGTGGTCGTGAGCGGGGCCGCGAACGGGCTGGTGCCGTCGCGCCGGGAGCGGGATAGGCCACGGGCGGGCCGTAGCCGACGGCCGGCGCGCCCGGCTGCATCTGCACGTACTTCGTCGAGGTGACCGCGCGATACTGCGTCACCGGCACGTTGACCGCCTGCTGCACGTACTGCGTCACCGGCTGCATGCACTCTCGCGTGCACCCGGTGCACGGGTCGACCTCGCACGACGGCTTGTAGGTGGTCACCGGGACCGTCTTGTACTCGGTGCGGTAGGTGGTCTCGGGGACGTAGCTCGTCTGCTGCACCGGCACCATCACGGGCGGCGGTGGTGCGGGAATCGGGGCGACGACTGGAGCCACGGGGGCGACGGCGTAGACCGGTGGCTTGCGGCAGCAGGCGAACAAGTCGCCGAAGCAGCACTGCGCGATCGCGGCCTCGGGCAGGAAAGCCCCGCAGGCCAGAAGCATCGCGGCGAACGTGGATCGCATCTTCATCGCACTCTCCTCGGTCCGGTGGCCACGGGAAGCAACTTCCCTTCGACCCCCAAGCCTAGGTTCCCGCACCCGGTGCCTGCGCCGGAAAAAGGCCGAAGCGAATCATGAATTTCCGGTCGGTCGACGGCACGACCGATGCGGTGGGCGCGACCGTCACATCCGGACCGAGCGAACCTGGGCCTGTCCGCCGCGGCGGTGCAGGGGTCACCGGCGGTTCAGCGGACCGGCGGATCGGCCGCCGCCCGCTCGTAGCGGTCATAGAGTTCGGAGAGCGACTCACGGAGGTCGCCGCCGTGCCGTTCGAACGCCGTCGCCACCGCCTCCGCGTCGATCCGGCCGCCCTGGTCGGGCAGCCTGGCGACGATCGCATGCAGGAGCGTGGCGGACGTGCCGCACTCGCAGAGCACGGGCAGGCCCGCGGTGCCGTGGCTGGTCACGAGGAGGCCGCGGCCGAGCCAGCGGGCCGCCTGTCGCAATGGCCCGCGATAGGGGCCCAGGGTCTCCCAGCCGTCGATGCAGACCAGCCCTCCGGCCGGTGCGGCGGCGATCGCCCGGATGGCCAAGAAGCAGTCCCGCCACGTCCGGGCTCGCAGCACCACGACCGGCAGGCCGTCGCCGGCAAGCCCGTCGGCGAGCGCCACGAGCAGGGTGGTCTTGCCGTGCCCATGAGGCCCCACGATGGCGGCGGCGCCGAGGGCCTGCAGCCGGGTCGTCAGGGCTGCCAGATCGAGCGGACGGCCCTGACGGTCGAGCGGCGGGATCGCACCCGGCCGGGTGAAGCGCGTGGCGAACGGGTTGCCGGGCGGCCGGTCGGACAGGAACCGTGGATGGCAGGCGATGCTCATGCCGGCCTCGGCCCGGGCATTCTGGCCGGTGGCAGCCTGCCGACGTCGAAGACGTGCTCGGAGACAAAGTCCCGCGTGCCTCGGAAGAAGAGCCGCACCCGCGCGCACCACCGCACCTTCACGATCACACCCTCGTACGAGAGCGGGCTGGCGGGCAGCCGGCCACCGAACGATCCGCCCCCGGACGGTTCCTCGATCCGCTCGAAGAAGTGGACGCCGAGATCCTCCTCTCCTTTGCCCTCCGTGTACCAGAGGATCGAGTGCTCGACCGCGAGCAGTGGCTCGTCGCCCAGGTTGTCGATCCGGTAATGGACGAGGCATTCCGTCCCCGGCTCGTACCGGCGGTCTGCCCGGTCGAACTGCACGCTGACGACGGGCGCGGGCGGTCGCCCTTCGGGCACCCGGCTCATGCGACCTCCCCGTGGGCGGCGGGTGCGGGCGGAAATACCACCAGCGGAAAGACCCGTCGGAAGGCGGGCCAACTGGCCGGTTCGCCGCGGACGACGATCATCCAGCGGACGCAGTTGTGCTCGGAGACGAAGGAATGCATCGCCGTGTCCGGCAGGTGAACGGTCGCGTGGGCCTCGAACCGCGCCCCCGGAGAGAGTTCCACGTCCCGCCAGGCATGGATCGGCTGCCGCCAGACGACCAGCCGCTCGCTCCGCGTGTCGGTGCCCTGCCGGAAGGTCGCCTGCTCCTCCAGTTCGAGTTCCAGGGCGATCTCCCGGAACGGGCCCTTGCCGGCCTGGGCCAGCAGCAGGCCGTAACTGCCGCCCGGCCGCAGCGGATGGTCGGCGATCTCGATTTGGGTCGTCCCCACCGCCGTGGCAAGCACGAACCCGCGGACGAACACCGCGATGCCGGCGACGCCGACGGCCGCGAACGGCAGCAGCAGGGCGACGAGTAGCAAATCCCGCCGTCCACCCAGGAGGTCCAGACCCGCTTGGACGGCGAGCACCGCGAGCACGGCGTTCCAGAGCAGGGCAAAGAGACCGAACCCGAGCAGCGTCCAGTTCTCCGGGCTCTCGATCGGCAGCCGGTAGCGCAGGATCGTGCCCGGTGAGTTCATCAGGTCGTCGCAGGAGGGGACGCCCGGATGGTCCGGCGTCGCGCCGGGAGGATGGCCGAGTGGATGGAGGAGGTCGGTGATTCCGGTGGCAGAAGCCTGGTGTTCCTCCGACTTGCCCCACCGGCGCACCGCCCGCAGGAGTCCGGAGCCGCCGAAAGCGACGAGCGCACCGGGCAGCAGGAGGGCCAGCAGCCACATCGGCCAGTTGTAGCCGCGCCGGAGGACGACCGTGCCCGGATCGGCCGGGTCGTACCACCCGGCGATCGCGTCACCGAGCTTCCAGGCCGCGAGCCGGCGGATCGCGCCGTCGCGGTCGGCGTTGGTGGCGACCGGAGACGGAAAGGCCCAGGCCTCCCGCTCGGCGTTTCCAGCACGGTAGCGAACGAGCAGGGCCGGGTGCCACGCGCCCGGCGGCTGGTCCACGACGCGGCGTTCGACCCGCTTGCCGACGACCGTGCAGGCGGTACGGACGTAGTCGTGGTTGATCCGCCATTCCGGCACGGCCACGCCCGAGACGAGCAGGCCCCCGAAGAGCAGGCCCGTCAGCAGCAGGGCCGCGTGGAAGGCAGCGTCGCCGACCGTGCCCCATGCCTGGGAGCCTGTCCGACGGTGGCCGCGCTTTTTGCCGAAAATCCGCGGCAGCCTCACGAACGACTCCCCCGGCAGCGGTCAGCCCGCCTGGGCGACCGCCTCCGCCCGTTTGGCCTCCGCGTCCTCCGCCTGCCGCGTCGCGCGGAAGAAACCGATCTTCTCGAGCGACTTGTAGACCTCTTCCAGCGTCTTCTCGCCGAAGTTGGAGATCGAGAGCAGATCGGCGCGGGTGCAGTTGAGCAGGTCGTGCACCGTGAAGATGCCCCGTTCCTCCAGGCAGTTGGTGGTGCGGACAGACAGTCCGATCTCGGCGGTGCTCATCTCGAGCTTCTCGGCCATCTCGTCCGATTGCGTCAAGTTCTTGTATGGAATCCGCGGCATGGGGTCCCTCCCGTGCGTCTCGATCCTCGAAAGGCCGGTCCGGTGCGCCTGTCGCACCCGTTTCCCGACCGCCGGCAATATAATCGATGGGATCGGAAACCGGCTACCTGGGGCGCCCTAGGCGCGGGGGGCGCTTGCCCCGCCCGCCGGGCCTGCCCCGCTTCACGGCCTCAGGCGGAGCGGAAAAAGCGTGGCATTTTCCCTGGCAGGGCTCAACGAATCGCAGCAACAAGCGGCCGCGCACGTCGAAGGGCCGCTATTGGTGCTGGCAGGCCCCGGCAGCGGCAAGACCCGCGTGGTGACGCACCGCGTGGCCCACCTGATCGCGGCCGGGGTGGCGGCGCACGAGATCGTGGCCTTGTCGTTCACCAACAAGGCGGCCGACGAGATGCGGCGGCGGGTGGCCGACCTGGTCGGGCCGCAGCCGGTGGAGATGGGCACCTTCCACCGCTTCTCCGCCCGGCTCCTGCGGCGGCACGCGCGGCAGGTCGGGCTCACGAGCGACTATTCCATCTTCGATACCGACGACGCACAGGCCGTGCTCAAGCGGGCCGCGAAGAAACTCGCCCTCCCCCTGGCCCACACGCCGATCGACCGGATCGCCGGCATCATCAGCCGGGCGAAGAACGACCTGCTCACGCCCGAGTCGTTCGAGCCGCGCTGGGGCCGGCCGGCCGACGAGGTGGCCAAGCGGCTGTGGCCGGTGTATCAGGAGTTCCTGCTGCGGGCCAACGCGGTCGACTTCGACGACCTGCTCGTCCATGTGGCCCGGCTGTTGGCCGACGACCCCGGCCTCCGCGCCGCGCTCGACGCCCGGCACCGCTTCATCCTCGTCGACGAGTACCAGGACACCAACGCCGTCCAATACTGCATCCTCCGCGGCCTCTCCATCGACCACCCGCACCTCGCCGTGACCGGCGATCCCGACCAGGCGATCTATGGCTGGCGGGGCGCGAGCATCCGCAACATCCTCGAGTTCGAGCGCGACTATCCCTCCGCGACGGTCGTGAAACTCGAGCGGAACTACCGCAGCACGGCCAACATCCTCGGCACGGCCGACCGGCTCATCGCCCACCACGCTCGTCGCAAGCCGAAGCGGCTGATCACCGATGCGCCGCCGGGAGAGCCGGTGCGGATCGTGCTCGACGCCTCCGGCCACGACGAGGCCGACCGGATCGCCGACGAGATCGCCGCCGCGGTGCGGGAGGGCCGCCGTGGCCCGCGTGACTTCGCGATCCTGTTCCGCACCAACGCCCTCTCGCGGTCGATCGAGGTCGCGCTCCGCGGCCGGGGCATCCCCTATCAACTCGTTCGCGGCCTCGAGTTCTTCCAGCGCCGCGAGATCCGCGACGTGGTCGCCTGGCTGCGGCTCCTGAAGAACCCGCGGGACGACGAGGCCTTCCTCCGCGTCGTCAACGTGCCGTCCCGCGGCATCGGCCGGCAGTCGCTCGAGCGGCTGGCCGCCTGGGCCGACGACGCGAAGGCGACGCGGCTCGAGGCCGCGGCCCGGGCCGACCGGATCCCGGGGATGCCGGCCCGGGCGGCGACGGCCCTGGCCGCCTTCGCCCGGCTCCACGCCCGCCTCGGCGAGACCGCCGGCCGCGAGCCCTCGGTCGCCGCGCTCCTCGAACGGGTGCTCGAGGACACCGGCTACCGGCGGATGCTCGCCGAGGAGCAGGAGGACGACGAGGAAGGCCAGGACCGGCTGGCGAACGTCGAGGAACTGGTCACTGCCGCCCGGCAGTTCGACGAGGAGTTTTCCCGTGGCGGGGCCGCCGCGACCGCCGACCCTGAACCCGCCGACCCGCTCGGTGCCTTCCTGGAGACGACGGCCCTCGTCGCCGACACCGACGTCTGGGATCCCGGCAGCGAGCGGGTGGCCCTGATGACCTACCACGCCGCCAAGGGGCTCGAGTTCCCCGTGGTCTACCTCGTGGCGATGGAGGACGGCATCCTGCCGCACGAGCGAAGCCTCGACAACGCGGAGCAGCTCGAGGAGGAGCGGCGGCTGGTCTTCGTGGGCATCACCCGCGGCCGCGAGGAGGTGCACGCCAGCGCCGCCCGGATGCGGGACTACCGCGGCACCCGGCGCGTCTCGGCGCCGAGCCTGTTCCTCACCGAGATGACCGGCAGTGAGACGGTGGTCACGGGCACGGAAGCGCCGCACGACGACGACGGCCCGCGGTTCGATCCCTTCGGCGACGCCGCCCGCCGGTCCGGCATCGACGTCGACGAGTATTCGCAGCTCGTGGACGAGGCCCCGCGGCCGGCGCCGGCCGGCCGGCCCCGGGCCGACGGCCTCGTGCTCGAGCGCGACGACGCGCCGCCGGCCGACCCGCGGCCCCGCCGCCGGCGGTCGGCCGAGGCGGCGATCGAGCGGGCCACCGACCTGGCCGAGCGGATGGCGGGCCGACAGCCCGTGGCCCGCACCTACGAGGCGGGGCAGCGGGTGCGGCACGCCAAATATGGAGAGGGCGTGATCGCCGGGATCAGCGGCACGGGCCCCAGGGCCGTGGGCACGGTGATCTTCTCCGGCCCGGCCGGCACGCGGAAGTTCATCCTCGGCCACGGGGCGCTCGAGCCGGTCGGGGAGGAGTGACGCCGCGTCGTTGCTGGTGGGGAGGTGCTACCAGGGAATGGCACGTCTTGCGTGGGCGAGGGGCGGCCCGTGCCCCGTCGCCGGACGTTCGCCGTGGCCCTCCAGGCCACGGCTCACTGCATGTCCGCTTCCTTCGGCATCCATGCCTTCGCTCGCTTCCATAGCCCGGCTCTCAGGGCACCGGGCAGCCCCTCGCTGTTACCCTGTTCTTCGGGCACGGGGGTCTCTGACCGCCGTGCCCCGCGCCGCCCCCGACTCCCCCACGGACCATCGCCATGATGACCGACAACCCCTATGAGCCGCCCCACGCCGACGACCTCCGGCCGTCCCGCGGGCGGCGGTGGCTCGCCTGGCGGGCTGTGGCCACGGTCGCCGGGCTGTGCGGGGTCGGCCTCTTGCGGCCGTGGACGCGCCGCGGTGTGCCGTACGCGGCGCGGCGAAGCATCTGCCGGATGAATCTCCGCGCGATCGCCCAGGCGATGCTGACCTACGAACAGGAGCACGGCACGTTGCCCCCGGCCTGCACCCGCGACGCGGACGGCCGCCCGCTGCACAGTTGGCGGACGCTGCTCCTCCCCTACCTCGAGGAGCGGGAGCTCTACGAGTCGATCGACCTCACGAAGCCGTGGGACGATCCCGCCAATGCCGCCGTCGGGAAACGGATGCCGGGCGTCTACCGCTGCCCGAGCAACACGTCACCCGACGGGCACACCACGTACATGGTCGTCGTCTCGCCAGACGGCTGCTTTCGTGCGGGTGGCTCCGTGGGCATCAAGGACGTCCGGCAGCCGTCGAAGACGCTGCTCGTCGCGGAGTTTCCCACGAAACGAGCCGTGCCTTGGATGGCGCCAGCGGATGCCGACGAGGACATGTTTCTGGCGATCGGCCCCGACGCTGTTCCGGATCACCGGGGTAGGGTGGCAAACCTCGCGATGGCGGACAGCCGGGTCATGAACCTCTTCCCGAACGATGCGATGCAGTGCGACGGAGAGTGCCGGCGGTCCCTGATTCGCACCGACGACCGGAAGATCGATCCCGTCGAGTGAGCCGCCAGGCCTCGCAGGCGGCCAGCGGCAGGAGCCACGATCCCCAGGCCGAGGCCGGATAGAGCCAGTCGGCGTCAAGGCGGGCGAGGAACGCCAGGCCGGCGACGAGCCGCAGCACCACGGCCGAGCAGAGGAGCACGAACACCCGCGTCATCCACGCCTCGTGGATCGCGAACCGTCGCCGCACCGCCGCCCGCCAGCCACAGATGACGCAGCCCGCCGTGGCGACGGCGAGCGTCGCGAACCCGAGTCCCGCCACGACGCCCGTGTCCGCGTACGCCGACATCCACAGGCCGCTGGGGACGAGCAACAGCAGCACGATGGCCACCTGCACGCGGCCGAGCGCCCGGTGCCAGGCGGGGAGCCGCCGCCGCAGGGCGACGCTCATCAGCGCGAGGCCGAGGAGCAGCGTCACGGGCCCGGCGGCGACGTGGGCGTAGAAGGCCCACCGATAGCCGCCGAAAAAATACGCACCGCGGCCGAGCAGGAAGTCGCTCGCGAAGTCGGGAGGCAGGTACCGCGGATAGTTCCGCAGGATCCCGGTGAGCACGACACAGACGAGCAGGCCGGCGAGCGGTCGGAGGAACGGTCGCGGATCGATGTGGCCGCCGGCCCACATGGCGGCACGCTATCGACGCCGCGGCACGAGGCTCTGGGCGGCGGGATTCTTGGCCTTCCCCTGTGGCGCGGTGATGGCCGGACCCGCCGCCGTCCCTGCCGGAGGCTCGGCGAGCGCCAGCGCGAACCAGCCGTCGGTGCTCACCAGTTGCACGGCCCGCAGGTCGGCCAGCCGCGGATTTTTCACCACCGCCGCCGGCAACAGCGTGATCGGTCGCTCCTTCGGGAAGATCTTCGCGAAGATCGTCCGCAGTGGAATCTCCAGGCCCTTGCGGTCGGCGAGATGCACCTGCCCGGCCCGCTCGAGGAGGATCTGCGGCCCGGACGACGTCGGCTGGTAGGCGACCTCGGCGACCACGTCGTACCACGAGCGGCGGCCGCTCTCGATCGCGTCGATCGCTAGCTTGAGGCGGACGAGGCCGTCGCGGAACTCCAGTCGCACCGGCTGCGTGGCGGCGAAGGCCACGCTCACGCCCTCCGGCAGGTCGTCCGGGATCCGGGGCTCGACGCCGATCCGCAGGCAGACCGTGCGGATCAACTCCTCGAGCGCGAACCGCCGGCCCGCCAGTTCCATCCGTTCGCAGCCGTTGTTGAGCGTCGACTCGTGCACCTGCACGCCGAGCAGCGACTCGGCCGGCGCCCGGGGCCGCGGCGTGTGGGCGGCGAGTTGGGTGGCGGCCGCCAGCCGCAGCCGCACCGTGGCCAGCGTCGCGGTCGACTCCAGCGCCACCGGCGTCGGCTCCAGGCCGAGCAGGACCATCGGGTTCCAGATCCGCTCCCGCATCCGCTCGGCCATCTCGGTGAACTTCGGCTCGGCCTGCTGGTCGACCTCGCGACAGGCCCGGGCGATGATCTTCTCGTTGACCTCGCGGGTGGCGGCCGCCACCCAACTCGCCGCCCACACGCCGCGGCCCCGGGCGCCGGCCGAGTCGCTGCTCGGCGTGCAGGTGCACGAGTCGACGCTCAACAACG
>JBJTHX010000294.1:0-3244 GCA_046094745.1 Planctomycetia bacterium | reverse complement strand
GCCAAGGACAACATCCAGGTCGTCCAGCCGACCACGCCCGCCCAGATGTTCCACTGCCTGCGGCGGCAGGTGCTCCGCGTGTGGCGGAAGCCACTGGTGGTGATGACGCCCAAGAGCCTGCTGCGGAACCCGCAGTGCGTGTCGCCGCTCGACGACCTCGTGCACGGGTCGTTCCAGCGGGTGATCCCCGACGCCTCCGGCATCCCGGCCCGCGACGTCCGCCGCATCCTCCTGTGCAGCGGCAAGGTGGCCTACGAGCTCGAGAAGCGGCGGCAGGAACTCGGCCGCCGCGACGTGGCGATCGTCCGCGTGGAACAGTTCTACCCGCTCCCCAAGGCGGCGCTCGAGGCGGCCCTGGCCGGCTACTCCCCGGGCACGCCGGCGGTGTGGGTCCAGGAGGAGCCCGAGAACATGGGTGCCTGGCGGTTCTTCCGCATCCACTTCGGCGAGCGGCTCTTCGACCGCTTCCCGTTCACGGGCGTCTGCCGGCAGAGCGCCGCCAGCCCCGCCACCGGCTCCAAGAAGAGCCACGACCTCGAGCAAAACGAGCTCCTGGGCACCGCCTTCACGAGCTGAGCACGCCTCGCGGTCGGCCGCACACGTTCCCGTCCCTTCCACCCCCCACGAAACCATGGCACTCGAACTGAAGGTCCCCGAAGTCGGCGAGTCGATCACCGAGGTGATGATCGGCACCTGGAAGAAGCGCGAGGGAGACGGCGTCGCCCTCGACGAGCCGATCGTGGAAATCGAGAGCGACAAGGCCACCGTCGAGTTGCCGGCCCCGGTGGCGGGCACGGTGGCGAAGATCCTCAAGGCCAGCGGCGAGAAGGCCGTGGTGGGCGAAGTGATCGGTTACATGGAGCCAGCCGGGGCGGCTACGACGGCCGCGCCGCCCGTGGCACCACCCGTCGTCGACGTGAAGCGGACCGGCGGCCGCACCGACATCGGCTCCGTGCAGCCCGCCCCGTCGCCTGCCGCCCAGCCGCGGGTCATGCCCGCGGCCGCCCGGGTGCTCGGCGAGGCCGGGCTTCCGGCGACTGCCGTGCCGGGCAGCGGTCCCGGGGGCCGCGTCACCAAGGCCGACGCGACCGCGGCCGTGTCCGCCCGGCCGTCCGCGCCCGCGGCACCCCCGGCCGTGAAGTCCGCGCCGCAGCAGCCGCTCCAGCCGCTCGCCGTTCCCGGCGGCCGCCAGGAGCGGCCGGTGCTCATCAGCCCGATCCGTCGGCGGATCGCCGAGCGGCTCGTCGAGGCGCAGCACCAGGCCGCCCTGCTGACGACGTTCAACGAGGTCGACATGTCGGCCGTGATGGCCCTGCGGGCCAAGTTCAAGGACACGTTCCAGGAACGCTACGGCGTCAAGCTCGGCTTCATGTCGTTCTTCGTGCGGGCGGCCGTGGAGGCCCTGCGGGCGGTGCCGCAGGTGAATGCCGAGTACCGCGATCCGCACATCGTGTTCCGCGACTACTACGACATCGGCATCGCCGTCGGCGGCGGCAAGGGGCTCGTCGTGCCGGTGATCCGCAATGCCGAAATGCTATCGTTCGCGCAGATCGAGCAGACCATCGGCGATTTCGCCCGGCGGGCGGCCGAGAACAAGCTCAAGCTCGAGGAGTTGCAAGGCGGGACGTTCACGATCTCCAACGGCGGCGTCTACGGCTCGATGCTTTCCACGCCGATCATCAATCCGCCGCAGAGCGGCATCCTCGGCCTGCACGCGATCACGGAGCGGCCGATGGCCGTGAACGGGCAGGTGGTGATCCGGCCGATGATGTACCTCGCCCTGTCCTACGACCACCGCCTGGTGGACGGCCGCGAGGCGGTCACGTTCCTGAAGCGGATCAAGGACACGATCGAGGATCCGACGCGGCTCATGCTGGAGGTGTGAGCCGATGCCAAACCACGATCTGCTGGTGATCGGCGGCGGCCCGGGCGGCTACGTGGCCGCGATCCGGGCGGCCCAGCTCGGCATGAGCGCCGGCGTCGTCGAGCGCGAGTCGCTGCTGGGCGGCACCTGCCTCCGCGTCGGCTGCATCCCGTCGAAGGCCCTGCTCGAATCGAGCCATCGGTTCGAGGAGACCCGGCACGATCTGGCCGTGCACGGCGTGCGGGTCGGCGACGTGACCCTCGACCTGGCCGCGATGATGAAGCGGAAGGACGACGTCGTGTCCACGCTCGCCACGGGCATCGACGCGCTCCTCGCCAAGAACAAGGTGACGCGGTACCGGGGCACCGGCCGCCTCGCGGGTTCCGGCAGGGTGGAGGTCACCGCCGCCGATGGCACGCGGTCGGTCGTCGAGTCACCGCGGATCATCGTCGCCGTGGGCAGCCGCAGCGTGGTGCTGCCCGGCGTCGACGTCGACGGTCGGCTGGTGGGCACGAGCACCGAGGCCCTGGCTTTCGACGCCGTGCCAGGCCATCTGGTCGTGATCGGCGGCGGCTACATCGGGCTGGAACTCGGCAGCGTGTGGCGACGGCTGGGGGCGAAGGTGACGGTCCTGGAGTACGCCGATCGGATCCTGACCGGGATCGACGCCGAGATCGCATCCGAGGCGCTTGCGCTGTTCAAGAAGCAGGGACTCGACATTCGCCTGGGAGCAAAGGTGAGGTCCGCCCGCGCCGTCGACGGCGGCTGCATCGTCGAATGTGAAGGCCAGGAACCGATCCGCTGTGACCGCGTCTTGGCCGCGACCGGCCGGGCGCCGGCAACCGATGGCCTCGGCCTGGAGACCGTGGGCATCCAGGTCGACCGCCGGGGCTGCATCCCCGTGGACGCGCATTTCCGGACCACGGCCCCCGGAGTGTGGGCGATCGGCGACTGCATTCCCGGGCCGATGCTGGCCCATCGGGCCGAGGAGGACGGCGTGGCCTGCGTGGACGGCATGGCGGGCCGCTGGGCCCACGTCGACTACGCCCTCGTGCCAGCCGTCGTGTTCACGCATCCGGAGATCGCCGCCGTGGGCCGGACCGAGGAGCAGCTCGTGGCCGAGGGCACGGCCTTCAAGAAGGGCGTGTTCCCGTTCCGGGCCAACGGCCGGGCCCGCACCATCAACGAGACCGCCGGCAAGGTGAAGGTCCTGGCCGACGCCGCCACCGACCGCGTGCTCGGCATCCACATCATCGGGCCGGCGGCCGGCGACCTCGTCGGCGAGGCGGCGGCGGCCATGAACTTCGCCTTGCCGGCGGTCTCGTTGATGGTGCGGGCCCGGCCGTTGGCCCGGAACGGGAACACGCCCTTCTTGAAGGC
>JBJTHX010000293.1:0-3343 GCA_046094745.1 Planctomycetia bacterium | reverse complement strand
CGCCGCAATGCCCCCCGCCCCCCGACGCGCGCGCGGGGAGGGACGGTCCCGCCCCCCCCCCGCCGCCGGAACTCCCCGCCCGGGCGGTTGCCGCCGCAGCCGGCCGGCTCGCGGCGCGGCCCCAGTCGCGGTCGATGTCGGAGGGCATCGCGGCCCACGCGGCCGGCCGCCACGCGGAGGCGGTGGCGCTCTTTCGGCGGGCCGTGGCCGAGCACCCCGACGACCCGAAGGCCCGGCTCAACCTCGGCGTCGCCCTCAAGAACACCGGCGCGACCGCCGAGGCCGAGGCCGCATACCGCCAGGCGCTCGCAATGGCCCCGCGGTTCGCGGCGGCCCACAACAACCTCGGCATCCTGCTCACGGAGTCCGGGCGGCAGGCGGAGGCGCTGGCGAGTTTCGAGGAGGCCCTCCGGCATGATCCCGGCCATGCCGACGCTCGCCACAACCGCGGCGCGATCCTCGCCGAGCTGCACCGGCACGAGGAGGCGATCCCCGAGTTCCACGCGGCGATCGCGGCCGACGCCGCCTGTGCCGAATACCACAACTCGCTCGGGGCGTCGCTCGCCGTCCTCGGTAAAACCACCGAGGCCCTCGCCTCCTATGAGCGGGCCCTGGCGCTCGACGAAAACCATGCCTGGGCCCACTTCAACCGCTCCCAGGCCTGGCTGCTCCAGGGCGACTGGCGGCGGGGATTCGCCGAGTGGGAATGGCGGAAGCGGCTGCCGAAGACCGCGGCCCGCGGCTGGACGGCCCCGGAGTGGCGGGGTGCGGCGCTGCCGGCGGGGACGGTGCTCGTCCACTGCGAGCAGGGCCTCGGCGACACGCTGCAGTTCATCCGCTTCGTGCGGCACGTCGCCGCGCGGGTGGGCCGGGTGGTGGTGGAGTGCCAGGCACCGCTCGTGCCGCTGCTCTCGCGGTGCGACGGCATCGCCGCGCTGGTCGCGAAGGGGGAGCCGCTGCCGCCGCACGACGCCCAGGTGGCCCTGCTCAGTCTGCCGCACGTGCTCGGCCTCGACGGCGCCGACCTGGCGGCGGAGTCGCCCTACCTCACCGCCGATCCCGGGCTCGTCGCCGCCTGGGGCGAGGTCCTCGGCAGGCTGCCGGGGCGGAAGATCGGCATCGCCTGGCAGGGCAATCCGAAATACAAGCGCGACGTATCGCGGTCGGTGCCGCTGGTGGCCTTCGCGCCGGTGGCGGCGGTGCCCGCCGTCACGCTCGTGAGCCTCCAGCAGGGGCCGGGCCGGGCGAACGCCGCGCAGTTTGCGGCGGGCGGGTTTCCCGTCGTCGATCTCGGGCCGGAGGTCGACACGGCGGCGGGCGCGTTCATGGACACGGCGGCGATCATGCGGGGCCTCGATCTCGTGATCACGAGCGACACCTCGATCCCGCACCTGGCGGGCGGGCTCGGCGTGCCGGTGTGGCTGGCGGTCTCGGCGAACCCGGACTTCCGCTGGCTGGACCGCGGCGACTCCTCGCCGTGGTATCCCCGCATGCGGCTGTTTCGGCAGCCGGCCCCGGGCAACTGGGCGGGGTTGTTCGGGGCGATGGCGGCGGCCCTCGGGCCGGCCTGACCCGGGCCTAAAAACGGGTCTTCTCCGGGAAATAACCGGTTTTTGGCCCCCCGGAAAAAAAATTTTTCCGGCGAACTTGCGGCCGGTTTTTCGGGAATTAGCGTTAGGCCACTTTCGGCGGCAAAGTCCCGACGCGTCGCTCCACACATCGGTTTCGTCATCCGCTTTCCCCAATTCCCGAGGACTCAAGACATGGTCGTTTCGCTCTTCGATCGCTCGCACTCCCGTTCCCGCGGCCTGCGTCGCAAGCCGGCCTCGAACCGCAGCCGTCGGAAGGACGACCAGCGGATCCGCCTGGCGATCGACGAACTCGAAAGCCGCCGGGCCCTGGCGATCACGGGCGTGCTCTCGATCGGCGGCCAGACGGTTGGCTCCTTCACCGACGCGCAGACGGGTGAAGACAGCCTCGGCGACTTCGTGACGGTGAGCATCGAGGGGACGCGGGGCACGGTGATCTTCAACGGCGTCACCGACCCGCTGTCGATCTCCGTTCCTGACAACACGAACATCAACACGATCCAGATCATCAACGCAAGCCCCGACTTCCAGCTCACGTTCAACGGCGTGATCCGCACCGGCACCGCCGTGCCCTACGCGTCCGACGGGGTCGTGCAGATGGGCCGGATCTCGACCAGCGACGTGATCCGCGGCATCAACTCCGTCCGCGGGCCGCTGACCAACGTCGCGATCACCACGGACCCGCCGATCGGGTTCACGCAGTCGGGCGCCGCCATCGGCTCCAACGACATCACGCTCGCCGGCAATCAGACTTCCGTCCTCGGCCAGTTCGTCTGCGCGACGCCGCTGACTACCGGCGGCGCCCTGGCCGGTTCGCCCGTGTTCGCGACCGTGAACGCTGCCTCCTACAACGCGGGCACCGACACCACCACGCTGACCCTCAGCAACCCGACGGGCGGCACGACCACCCAGGGTGCTCTGACGCTGGCGGAGGCGCGGGGCGTCGAGTTCCAGCTCAGCCAGTTCGCGGGCCGGAACTTCTCGAATCTGAACCTCAAGGACGGTGGCTGCCTGTTCGCCGACGTGGTCACGGGGGCTGAAGCCGTCGTCAACGGCGTTACGCTGACCGACGTGGGCATCGTGCTCACCGACGGCCTGCTGGCCTATTCGTCGATCGGCATCCGGCGGCAGCTCGATGCCACCGTGCTGCTCGGCACCAAGTCGAGCGCCTCGGCCGACGGCCGGATGTTCGTCGAGAGCGCGACGGCCGACAGCCTGCTGTTCGTCGGCCCGCAGACGACGCCGACCGCCAAGAACTCGAAGTTCGAGCTCATGGTCGGGGGGGACTTCCTCGGCGACATCGCCGTGTCGCAGGGCTTCCACGGCGTCATGAACATGGGCGGCGGTGCGTCGGGCCAGGTGGCATTCCTCCGCGGCGTGGGCCCGAAGGCGCGGCTCAATGCCAGCCAGTGGGCCGACGTGCAGGTGGGCGGTGACTTTGCCGGCTTGATCAACAGCACGGGCAACGAGGTCTCGATGGCAGTCGGCGGCAACGTCGCCGGCACGGCCCGGGTGAACGCCCAGTCGGCTGTCACGCTGAACGTCGGCGGCAGCGTGCAGAAGGGCGCCGTCATCTCGTCGGACCAGGGGGTCACGTTCGACATCGGGCGGAACTTCCTGGGCACGATGCAGGCGGGTTCGTCCCAGATGACGGGCATCGTGCGCGGCAACGTGAGCGGGGCGACGCTGGCCAGCAGCAACGACATCACGCTGGATGTCCGTGGCAGCATCCTCAACTCCGCGATCGCGGCGGA
>JBJTHX010000292.1:0-3878 GCA_046094745.1 Planctomycetia bacterium | reverse complement strand
CCCGGCTGGATGTAGTAGCCGGCGGGCATGTTGGGCGGCAGCAACGGCTGCGTGGCCTCCACCCGGAGCGTGCCGGCCCCCTCCAGGCCGCCGTCGAGGATGTTCAAGTTCGCCATGCTCATCGGACTTGCGCTGCGAAGCACGCCGCCTCCCGCCCCGATGACGACCTTCTGGCCCGTCGTGCCGCCCAGCGTGAACCCCGTGAGGGAGTCGAGCCGACCGCCGTTGACCAGCGTGATTCCGGCGGTTGGCAGCCCTGCCAGCGACATACCCGTCACGCCGACGCCGCCGCCATCGACCGTGAGTTGCGGGAGCCGTGAAATGGGCGCGGATCCCGATCCCTGGAGCGTCAGCCGCCCGGAGCCCGAGACGGTGAGCGCCGCCGTGCCGCTGATGTGCCTGGACAGGATCGCCTCATTGTGGAGCGTCAGCCGCGAGTCGGCATCGACCCGGAAGCCGTTGTAGAAGCCGAGCCGGGCGTTCATCAGGCCAGACGGGTCGCCGAGGGTCACGGCGGAGCCGGAGAGAATCGTGTCCTGCGCGACGGGGGCGATGAAGTACTGCGGCCCGAAGGGTGTCGTGCCCGTGATGGCGGCCCGCAGGGCGCCTCCTTCGAGCCGCAGCACGCCGGCCGTGAACGTACCGCTGCCGTAGGAACCCAGAGCCACCGACGAAGGCAGCGAATACCCGAACCGGGGTGCCGCAGCCAAGGAGACGGTTCCCGCCTCGAGGCTGAACGTCGATGCCGAGCCGGAACTCCAGTAGCTGGACAACAAGAGCTCGCCGTCACCCGTCTTGCGGATGGCGGCGACGGCCGCACTCCCCGACTTCACGAGGTTGCCGAGCGTCAGCCTGCCCGACCCGGCGGCGACGTTGATCTCCGTCGTGGGCTGCTGGAGGCTCAACTGCACGGCGACCGTCCGCGGCGCCGAGCCGGTCGACAGAATCGTGCCATTGAGGTAGATCGGCGGCGTGGTCGAAACCATCGTGCCGGAAAGTGCGCCCGCGAGGGTGAAGGGCGTGTCCGATGCCAGCGTCAGCGAGCCGATGCGGACGCCTGACGGGGAGGCGACGAAGTCGGTGCGATTTTGGAACGACGTCCCCGAGCCGCCGATCGATCCGATCGTGATATTGACGCCGGTGCCCGATGCCCACAGCCCGCCGGTGCCGGACTGGGTCCAGTTCGCGGCCGTCGACCAGTTGGCGTTCGAACCCGACCCCACCCAGGTGACTTCCTGCGCGGAAGCCGCCAGGGGCCCACCGACCGCCAGAGCCACAGCCAAGGCGACACGATGCCTCGAAGGCGATTGCGACCGCATGTTCGTTCCCCTGAAAATGTTCCCGAAGAAACTTCCACCTGCCTGCCCACGAAATCGTCGCGGGAAGGCTATCCCCTGCCGGATGGGCATGTCAACGGCGGGCCCTCCTGCAGGCCTGCCGCCGGCTCATCGGCCCGCGCCGCGGCCGCGGTAGACTCGCCGCCCATGGCAATCCGCCCATCCGTCGACCTGGCCGCCCTGCCACCCGAGGATCGCGACCGGGCCTGGCTGGATCGCGTGTACGCCGGCGACGATGCCGTGCAACTCTCCCCCCGGGCCGTCGTCAGCGGCATGGCGATCGGCGGGCTGATGTCGGTCTCGAACCTGTACGTCGGCCTCAAGACCGGCTGGGGCCTGGGAGTCACGATCACCGCCTGCATCATCGCCTACGCCGTCTTCAAGTTCCTCGAGCAGGTCGTACCCGCCTACCGCACGCGGCCCTTCTCCACGCTCGAAAACTACACGATGTCGAGCGCCGCCAGCGCCGCCGGCTACATGTCGAGCGCGGGGCTCGTCTCGGCGATCCCGGCGCTCTATCTCACCACCGGCCGGCTGCTCGAGTGGTGGGAGATCGGCCTGTGGCTCGTGGCCCTGTCGATGCTCGGCGTGTTCATGGCGATCCCGCTCAAGCGGCAACTGATCAACGTCGACCAGCTCCCCTTCCCGTCCGGCATCGCCACCGCCGAGACGCTCACCAGCATGCACGGCTCCGGCGGCGAGGCGGTCGTGAAGGCCCGGTCGCTGTTCGCCGCCGCGATGCTCGGCGCGGTCGTGGCCGCGTGGCGGGACCTCGTCGGGGGCATCAAGGCGATCGCCGCCTGGGCGATCCCGGGCGAGATTCCGTTCGGCCCGTCCCCCTGGGCCCGCGACCTGCTCGCGAAATACACGATCGGCATCGAGGGCTCGCTGATCATGGTGGCGGCCGGCGCCATCATGGGGCTGCGGGTGGCCGCGTCGATGCTCGTGGGGTCGATCATCTTCTACGGGCTCATCGGCCCGATCCTCGTGGAGCGGGGCATCGCCCAGCCCGGCTACCGGGGGATCGTGTCCTGGGTGCTCTGGCCCTCGACGGCGATGATGGTCACCTCGGGCCTGCTTGCCTTCGGGCTCAAGTGGCGGACGGTGCTCCGCGCCTTCGGCGGCCTGGGCCGGCTCGTGGGGGCTGCCGCCACCGATGGCGACGACCCGCTGGCCCACGTCGAGGTGCCGGCGAGCTGGTTCGTGGCGGGCACGCTCGCCGCCGGCACCGCCTGCGTCGTGCTCGGCCACTGGCTGTTCGGGATCACGTGGTGGATGGGCATCCTCGCCGTGTTCGTGACCTTCTTCCTCTCGATCGTGGCGGCCCGGGCCACGGGCGAGACCGACATCACGCCGATCGGCGCCATGGGAAAGATCACGCAGTTGATGTACGGCGTGGTGGCGCCCGCGAACGTCACGACGAACCTGATGACCGCCTCGATCACGGCAGGCGCCGCCTCCCACGCGGCCGACCTGCTCACGGACCTCAAAAGCGGCTACCTGCTCGGCGGCAATCCCCGCAGGCAGACGATCTCGCAGCTGTGCGGCGTGATCGCCGGCACGCTCGTGTCGGTGCCGGCCTATCTGTTCCTCGTGCAGCGGTCGCCCGAGCGGCTCGGCTCCGCGGACCTGCCGGCACCGTCGGCGAAGGTCTGGGCGGGCGTGGCGGAACTGCTCGCCAAGGGCATCGGCGCCCTGCCGGCCGGCGCGGTCGAGGCGATCGTTGTCGGCGGTCTGCTCGGCATCCTGCTCACGCTGCTCGAGGAGTTCGGGCCGCGGGCCTGGCGGCCCTGGCTCCCCTCGACCACCGGCCTGGGGATCGCCGGCGTGATCCCGGCCTTCAACTCGTTCGCGATGTTCGCCGGGGCGCTGGCCGCCTGGGCGTTCGCCAGGGCGCGGCCCACGCTCGCCGCGACCTACACCGTGCCCGTGTCGAGCGGGCTGATCGCCGGCGAAAGCCTGATGGGCGTGGCCATCATCCTCGTGCTCGAGGCGCTGAAGGCCTGGGGCTGGAGCTGACTCCCGGCAAAGCTGCTACGTGCCTCGGCAGGTATCCTTTGCATATGACTCCCACCATGCATTCCAGACGGCTGTTCGCCGTCATCGTGGCTGCGACGCTCTCGGGCGGTGCCACCTCCGCGGAGCCAGGGGTGGCCCCGGAGTGGTCTGCCGAGTTCGTCCAGCAGGCCTTGGCCGACGCCCGGGCAACCGGCGACCCGCGGCGGGGGGCGGCAGTGTTCTTCGCGGCGGCCACGTCCTGCACGTCGTGCCACCGCGTGGGCGACCATGGGGGGCAGGTCGGCCCCGAGCTGACGACGGTCGGCAAGTGCCTGTCGGCGGAGGAGATCGTCGAGTCGCTCTACTGGCCCGCCCGCGCCGTCAAGCCCGACTACCGGGCCGTCGCGTTGACGCTCGCCGACGGCCGTGTGCTCCAGGGGATCGTCAAGGAGCAGAAACCCGACGCCGTCGTGATCGTGGACATCGCCGGCACGACGCACCGGGTGGCGGTTGGTGACGTCGAGGAGCGGGTCGAGGTCGGCT
>JBJTHX010000291.1:0-4899 GCA_046094745.1 Planctomycetia bacterium | reverse complement strand
CACGAACCGCCGCGTTCGCCGACCTGGCATGTTCCCTCCCCGGGGTCGCGCGCGTTCCCCGCGCTACCGCCGTAGACCCGTTGGCGAAGCATCGGTCGCCCGGATGCCAGGGTCGATGCGTTCCCCGGCAAACCACAAGCCTTGCCGCCGCCCGCGGATCTCGGTCAGCCGATTCCGGAGGCGAACGGCCCGGCGAACGCCGCCGCCGCCCGCGGGATCGACGACGCCCTCGCCGACGTCGACGCCGGCGGCCTCGGCGAGGCGCTCTCGACGGTGCCCAACTTCATCGGCGACGGCTGTGCCCCGGGTGCGGGCGCCTCGCAACTGCCGATCGGCCGCCTCGCGATCGCTTCCATCGGCATGCGTGTCGATACGGTCGGCAGCCTCCAGGGGCAGAGTGCCGGGGTCTACAAGTTCCCCGACGCGCTCGATTCGGTGGCCGCGATCCAGGCGGCGGGCATCACGGGGATTCCGGCCGGCGCGGTTCCGCTCACCACGATCCCCGGCCCGATCGTCATGGGCATCACCAATCCCGCCGGGGGGCCCGACTCGATCACGACACCGGGCAACGACTACCCCGTCTATGCCGACACGGCGTTCCAGACGCTCTATCCGGGCGTCAACGGCGTGACCGCCTACGTGCCGTCGGCGTCGGGCTTCATCCCGCTGCCGGTCACGTCGGGTGTGGTGACCGCCGACTCTTACGCCTTCTACGACTATGTCGTGGATACGGCCGTGCTCATGCCGGGGGCGAACGTGGGCTTCGTGAAGCTCTCCGAGAACGTCAGCCCCTTGCCCCGCGACCGCGTCTACTTCAACTACAGCTACTTCCACAACGCACTGCTCGGCGACATCCGCAACGACATCAACCGGTTCACGCCCGGCTTCGAGAAGACCTTTGCCGACGGCTGGACGTCGATCGAGGTGCGGACGCCCTTCGCCGCCACGCTCGCCAACACGCAGACGCTCGATCCCACCGAGCCGTGCGGGATCGGCGACGCGCAGGCGGTCGAGTTCGGCAACATGTCGGTGATCTTCAAGTCGGTGATCGGGCTGGGCAGCAGCTGGGCCTGGACGGGCGGCATGCAGGTGACGATGCCGACCGCCGGCGACGTGCTCGTGAACGCCGCACCCGGCGGGCCGGCGGCTGTCCGCATCGACAACCGGTCGGTGCGGCTGATGCCGTTCATGGCGGGAATCTGGGCCCCCAACGACGTCTGGTTCAGCCAGGCCCTGCTGCAGATGGACACCGCAGCCAACGGCAACCCGGCCTTCCTCGCGGTGCCGGGGCAGACGGACCTGCAAAACGTCGGCCAGCTGCAGTACCCCACGTTCATGTACCTCTCCTTCAGCACCGGCTACTGGGCCTACCGCAGCGCCTACTCGCGGCTCACCGGTTTCGCCCCGATCGCGGAGATCCACGTCAACCAGGCCATGCAGACCTCGGACGTGATCCAGGGCGCCACCTACCGGCTCGGGGCCGACTACGGGGTCGTGTCGCTCGTCAACGGCCTCGTGGGCTGCAACTTCGAGTGGGGAAACCGCTCCACGCTGACGCTCGCCTACGTGACGCCGTTCGGTGGTGGCGCGGATCGCTGGTTCGACGGCGAGTTTCGCGCCTTCTGGAACTGGCGGTTCGGCCCGCAGAACCGCCTCACGCGCGTCCAGTTCTGACGCGGCGGCGGACGGCGGCGGGTCATGCGAGGGTCGCCAGCCTGCTAGGATTCCCGCGGCGGCGCCGGTGGGCGGCCGTCGATCCCGCCGTCGTCGGAGCCACGGGCCTTGAGACACGCGCCGAATCGCCCCCCGTCCCCCGCCGCGGCGGTCGCCGCCGTCGGGCTTGTGCTCGCCGCCGGCTGCGGCCGCGCCACGGACGTCCGGCCCGGTGACATCCGCACCTACGTCGTGGCCCGGTCGCCGGAGGCGCCGGCGCCGCCGACTGCGCCGTCGGCCTCTATCCGCTACGCGGTGCCGGACGGATGGACGGACCGCGGCGGGTCGGGGATGCGGCTGGCCACGCTCGTGATCGGCGATCCCGCCGCCGGCCAGGAGGTGACGGTGATCCCGGCCGCGGGCACGCTCCGCGGCAACGTGGAACGCTGGCAGGGGCAGCTCGACGCGGCCGCCACCGAGGCCGACCGCGCCGCGGCGGTGGTGCGGGCGCTGGCGGCGGCGGAGCCGGTGGCCGTCGACGGCGCGTCCGCGACCGTCGTCACGCTGTTCGACGCGGCGGCGGCCGCGGCCCCCGACGCGGCGGGGCAGGCGATCCTGGCCGCCATGATCCCGGTGGACGGCGTCCAGTCGCTGTTCGTGAAGTTCAAGGGCGACGCTGGCGTGGCCCGCCGCGAGCGCGAGGCGTTCGTGCGGTTCGTGGCGTCGCTCCGCTGGCGGTAGCGGATCCCCGAGGGAAGCGTTCGATGGCCACCGGCACGTTCCCGATCACGGGCCCCCTCGAAAGGCCGCGGGCCGCGGCGCTCGCACCGCGGTCGGTGCTCCGCGCGGCGGGCTCGCTCAAGATCACGGTCGTGATGTTCATCGCGGCCACGTTCCTGCTGTTCGTGGGCACGCTCGCCCAGGACGAGAAGAACCTGCCGGAGGTGAAGGCGGAGTATTTCAACAGCTGGATCGCACGGGTACCGTTCTCCGACTTCTTCCCGGTCACGATCTTCGGCCCCTCGCGACTGACGGGCTGGTTTCCATTTCCTGGCGGGGCCACGATCGGCCTCGTGCTGCTCGTGAACCTCGTGGCGGCGAAGGCCACGCGGTTCCACGTCGCGGCGCGGGGCCCGCGGCTGGCGTGGGGCGTCGCCCTGGCGCTCGTCGGCGTGGCGATCACCCTCGGCGTGATCCTCACGGGCCATCGCACCGACGGCCTGCAGGGCAGCCCACCGGTCGACTACGACACGCTATGGCGGATCGTGCAGGGGGGCGGCCTCGCGCTGGCCGGCGGCCTGGCCGCCGCGGCCCTCCGCAGCCGCCACCGCCTGGTCGCCGGCGTGCTCTGGGGGGCGGCCGCGGCCGTGGGCGGCCCTGCCGCGCTGTCGATCGTGGGCGGCGACGCCTGGCGGATGAACGACCCCGGCCTGCGGATCATGTGGCAGCTCATCCAGTCGAGCGGCGCGGCGATCGTCACGCTCGCCGGCCTGGTCATGGTGTTCGGCGCCCGCGGCGGCAACGTGCTGATCCACGCGGCCGTGGGGCTGCTCATGCTCGGGCAGTTCGTGTTCGGCGACCGGCAAATCGAGGAGCGGATGTCGCTCGTGGAGGGGCAGACCACGAACGTCGCCTTCCGCACCGACGAGACCGAACTCGCCGTGATCGACTCGAGCGGCCCCGAGGACCGCGTCACGGCGATCTCGGGCCGCCTGCTCGCGGCCCGCGCCAAGGGCGTCCCGATCGTCGTCGATGGCCTGCCCTTCGACGTGGCGGTGGTCGACTATCTGCCCAACTCGACGCTCATGCGGGTCGGCCCGGTGGCGCCGAACCCGGCGACGGCGGGCCTCGGCAGGCAGTGGTTGGCGGTCGGGCGGCCGTCCGCCGGGGGCGCGTCGTCGCAGCCCAATATCGCCTCGGCCTACGTGAAACTTTTGGAGCGGGGCACCGGCCGGGATCTCGGCACCTGGCTGGTGTCGCAGTTCCTCAACGACCAGGCACAGGTGTTTCCCGGCGCCCGGGGGGACGAGTGCGACACGGTGGACGTGGCGGGAAGGCCGTGGCGGCTGCAGTTCCGCTGGCGGCGGGAATACAAGCCGTTCACGCTCACGCTCGACGACGTCCGCAGGCTCGACTACGCGGCGAGCGACACGCCCCGCGACTATTCGTCGTATGTCACCTTTACCGACGCGGCGACCGGGGCGAAGCAGGAGCGGCGGATCTGGATGAACAACCCGGTCCGCTACCGCGGTGAGACCTTCTACCAGAGCAGCTACTCGCCCGTGGATCTGGGCGAGGGCCGCACCGGGGAGATGACCGGCCTGCAGGTGGTCGAGAACGCCGGCTGGCTGATCCCCTACGTGGCCTGCGTGCTTGCCTTCTGGGGCATGCTCGCCCACTTCGGCGGCACGTTTTTGCGATTCGCGGGCCGCCGGGAGCGCGAGGACGAGGCCGTCGCGGCACCGCGTGGGGGCGACGGCGTTCCCGGGCGATCACCGACAGGCGCCGGCTGGCTCTGGCCGACGGTCGCCGTCGGCATCGTGGCCGCCTGCGTGCTGGGGCGGGCCATGCCCCAGCGTCCCGCCGCCGACGCCGCCGACTGGGTCGCCGCCGGCACGCTGCCGGTGATGGACGACGGCCGCGTGAAGCCGCTCGACACCGTGGCCCGCAACCTCCTGCAGCTGCTCGGCAACCGCACGAGCGTGTGGATGCCGGCCGACGGGAGCCCCGCCGGCACGGTGCCGGCCACCCGCTGGCTGCTCGCCCTCATGGCCGACCAGGCCTGGGTCGGCCGGGCGCCGGTGTTTCGCATCGACGCCGACGAGGTCAAGGATCTCTTCGACCTGCCGCGCCGCCAGGGGCACCGCTACGCCTACGCCGAACTGGAGCCGGGCCGGGACGCGCTCCGCCGGCAGATCGAGGACCTCCGCGGCGTGCCCCCCGAGCGGCAGTCGTTCGCCCAGAAGAAATACCTCGAGATCGACCGCAAGCTGATGGCCTGCGACCTCGTGCGGCTCGCCTACCGCACGCCCGAGGTGCCACAGCCCGGTGGCGACGGCGGGGAGGCCCGCGCGGCGTTCGACGAGCAGTTGCGGCGGCTCATGCTGGGGGCCCGGATGATCGACGACAACCACCCACCCGCGCTGGTGCCGCCGCTCGACGAGCCCTCCACCGACGCGGCTGCGGGCCCCGGAGCCCGCTGGCAGGCGCTCGAGCCCGCGGCCGTGGCCGCGATCGTGGCGCGGT
>JBJTHX010000290.1:0-5190 GCA_046094745.1 Planctomycetia bacterium | reverse complement strand
ATCCGTGGCTGCGGCGGGTGAGCGTCGGCTGGGGGCGGGAGCGGGCGGGGCTGGTGTCGCTGGCGGTGTTCCTCGCCGGCGCCGTCGCCGCGGTGGGGCTGGCGCTCGTCGCCGCCACCTTCCTCGACGCCCTGCGCCTCGACGCGCGCGGCGGCCTCCTGGGCAGCTACGTGCAGCGCAACGCCATGGTCGTGGCCTTCGGCATGAGTTTCGCCATCATCCCGCTGGTGTTCACCATCGCCGACGACGCCCTCGCGAGCGTGCCCGACCACCTGCGCAGCGCCTCCCTCGGGGCCGGTGCCACCCCCTGGCAGACGGCGATCCGCGTCATGCTCCCCGCCGCCACCAGCGGCATCTTCTCGGCGGTGATGATCGGCCTGGGACGCGCGGTGGGGGAGACGATGGTCGTGCTGATGGCCGCCGGCAACACGCCGATCGTCGACTGGAACCTGTTCAACGGATTCCAGACCCTCTCCGCCGCCATCGCCACCGAGCTGCCCGAGGCCGCGCGTGGCAGCGCCCACTACCGGGTGCTGTTCCTCGCGGCGCTGGTGCTCTTCGCCATCACCTTCGTCCTCAACACCGCGGCGGAGATCATCCGCGAGCGCTTCCGGCGGAGGTCGCATGAGCTCTGACCGCACGCGCCGCCGCCGGCGGCGATCGACGCACGCGGCCTTGGCCGCGCACGGCGAGCCCTGGGTGTGGCTCACCGGGGGCGCGCTGTCGCTGGCCACGGCGATGATCGTCGGGCTCCTCGGCTACATCGCGGTGCGGGGGGCGGGCACGTTCTGGCCCCGACCGCTCGACCTCGTCGAACTGGCCGACGGGAGGCGCGTGCTCGGCGAGGAGGTGGCCCGGGAGGACGATCCTGCCGGGGGCGCCCGCCGCCTGCTGCGCACCGCCGATTTCGAGTTCACCGGCAACCATTTCGAATGGCTCGGCGACGCCGCCATCCGCGGCACGACGCGCCCCGCCGACGCGGCGGTCGTGGAACGCCTCGAGGGGGGCCGGCTCCACGCCTTCCCGCACCGCCTCCTGCACGGCGACGAGGTGATCGCCGACACGCCCGCGGCCACCTGGGCCGCCTTCCTCGAGCGCCACCCCGCCGCGCGGCGCCGGTGGCGCGAGGCCTGGCGCATCGACAAGCACGACCGGGCCGCGCTCCAGCGGCGCCTGCGCGACGCGCGGTTGGCGGTGGTGGCGCGCGATCTCGACGCCGACGCCGCGGGGCGCGGGGCCGCCGCGGCCCGGGAGGCGACCGTCGCCGCCGAGGTGGCGGCGCAGGAGCGCGTGCTCGACGAGCGCACGGCCCGGCTCCGCGCGGAGAACGAGGGCCTCGGGGTGGAGTTCGCCACGGCCGGCGGGGCGACGCTGGTCGTGCCACTGGCCGACATCGTCCGGGCCTGGCGCCCCAACGACCTCTCGCTGGCCGGGAAGCTCGCCGTCTACGGCTCCCGCTGGGGGGAGTTCCTCGCCGACGACCCGCGCGAGGCCAACAGCGCCGGGGGTGTCTTCCCCGCCATCTGGGGCACCGTGGCGATGACGCTCATCATGGCGCTCCTGGTGGCCCCCTTCGGCGTGCTGGCGGCGCTGTACCTGCGCGAGTACGCCACGCGCGGACCGGTGACCTCGGCGGTGCGGATCGCCATCAACAACCTCGCCGGGGTGCCGAGCATCGTCTACGGCGCGTTCGGCCTGGGGTTTTTCTGCTACGTGCTCGGCGGCTCGATCGACGACCTCTTCTTCCGCCCGGCGCTCGTCGCCGACGGCCAGCCCACCTTCGGCACCGGCGGGCTGTTGTGGGCGTCGCTGACCCTCGCCCTGCTCACGCTCCCGGTGGTCATCGTGGCCACCGAGGAGGCGCTGGCGGCGGTGCCCAATTCGATGCGCGAGGGATCGTACGCCTGCGGCGCGGGGAAGTGGCAGACGATCCGGCGGATCGTGCTTCCGCGGGCGCTGCCGGGCATCATGACGGGCCTCATCCTGGCGATGGCCCGCGGGGCCGGCGAGGTGGCGCCCCTGATGCTCGTGGGCGTGAAGAAGCTCGCGCTCGACCTGCCGGTCGACGGCACGTTCCCGTTCGTCCATCCGGAGCGGGAGTTCATGCACCTGGCCTACCTGATCTACGACGTCGGCTTCCAGAGTCCCAACGCCCAGGCCGCGCAGCCCATGGTGTTCACGATCACCTTCCTGCTCGTGGCGATCATCACCCTGCTCAACCTGGCCGCGATCTGGATCCGCTCCCGCCTGCGGAAACGCTACGTGGCGCAGCAGTTCTGACCGGCAGCGGGTACGATACACGCGAAAGGGTGTTTTCCATGCAGGCCCCGACCGAGCCCCCCCGAGACGACCCCGCGGCCTTCGGCCGTGCCGGCGGCCCGCGGGAAGCCGCGACGGCCGACCGCCTGGTCACGGTCGCCGCCGGCGGCGAGGTGCCCGCCGAGGTCCACGACGCGGTCCTCCGCCAGGTGCCGGTCCTGGAGATCGACCGGTTCAACCTCTGGTACGGCTCCAAGCAGGCGCTGCATCGGATCACGATGCCGATCCCGCACAACAAGGTGACGGCCCTCGTCGGCCCGAGCGGCTGCGGCAAGTCGACGCTCCTGCGGAGCGTGAACCGGCTCAACGACCTCGTGCAGAGCGTGCGGATCACCGGCGACATGCGGCTCAACGGCGACTCGATCTACGACCCGCGGATGGACGTGATCGAGCTGCGGAAGCGGATGGGGATGGTGTTCCAGAAGCCCAATCCGTTTCCCATGAGCATCTACGAGAACGTCGTCTACTCGCTGCGGATCGACGGCGAGAACAGCCGCCCCGTGCTCGACGAGATCTGCGAGGTGAGCCTGCGGGGCGCGGCCCTGTGGGACGAGGTCAAGGACCGGCTCCACGACAGCGCCCTGGGCCTGTCGGGCGGCCAGCAGCAGCGGCTATGCATCGCCCGGGCCATCGCCGCCGAGCCGGAGGTGCTCCTCCTCGACGAGCCCTGCTCGGCCCTCGACCCGATCGCCACCGGCAAGGTCGAGGACCTGATCCAGGAACTCCGCGGCCGCTACTCGGTGCTGATCGTGACCCACAACATGCAGCAGGCCAGTCGCACCAGCGACTACACGGTATTCATGTACCTGGGCCGCCTCATCGAGTACGGGCCGACCAGCGACATCTTCACCAAGCCGGTCCTCCGGGAGACGGAGGCCTACGTGACCGGCCGCTTCGGGTGACCCCATGACCAAGCACATCGCCCGGCAGATCGACGGCCTCAAGGAGCGGATCCTCAAGGTCGGCACCCTCGTCGAGGAGGCGATCTCCAAGTCGATCTCGGCCCTCATCAACCGCGACGCCACCCTGGCCCAGCGGGTGATCGCCAACGATGAGGAGATCGACCGTATGGAGGTGGAGGTCGAGGAGGAGTGCCTGAAGATCCTCGCCCTCTATCAGCCGGTCGCCGCCGACCTGCGGTTCGTCGTCGCCGTGCTCAAGATCAATAACGACCTCGAGCGGATGGGCGACCTGGCGCGGAACATCGCCAAGCGGGTCACCCAACTCGCCGGCGGAAAGCCCTACACCCTGCCGCCGGAGATCCGCACGATGGCGATGCAGGCGCAGGAGATGGTGAAGCAGTGCCTCGATGCCGTCGTCAACGGCGACCCGTCGCTGGCCCGGCAGGTCCGCGAGGAGGACGACGCGGTCGACGAGGCCCGGCTCCAGATCCGCCACCGCGTCATGCGGGGCATCAAGGACGATCCCGAGGAGGTGGAAAACCTGCTGCGGATCAACTCGGTGTCGAAGCACATCGAGCGGATCGCCGACATGGCGACGAACATCGCCGAGGATGTGATCTACATGGTGGAGGGGGAGATCGTCCGCCACCGCGCCTCGGATTGACGGGGCTCGCCCGCGGGTGGCGGACGGCTATTTGGCGGGGGGTTGGGTGCGGGAGAACTCGGCTTCCGCCTTCCAGCGTTCCACGGCCTTGGCGGCCTCCGCCTCGCGGGCTTGCGTCGCCGCCAACTCCGCGTTCGCCTCGTCGGCCGCCTTGCGGGCCGCGGCCATCTGCGATTCGGCCACCGCCAGCGCCTCGGTGGCGGCCTTCGCCTTCTCGGTCACCGTCTGGCCCGACGCCGCAACCTCGGTGAGCGCCTTCTCGGCCGTGCGGAGCCGCTCCTCGATCTTCGGCGGATTCGTGTCGAGGGCGCCGGCCGGCTTGCCGTCGGCCGTCGTGAACACGCTCACCGCCCCGGCCCAGTCGCCGGCCAGGATCCGGCCGCCGTCGGCCGTGACCGCCACGCGGGTGCCGATCTCCTGGAGCGGCGGCATCTCCCGTTCGAGGGCCCCGTCCGCCTTCCAGAGTTTCACCCGCTTGTCGCGTCCCGTCGAGGCGAGCCGGCCGTCCGCCAGCCAGGCGAGCGACTCGGTGCCGCCTCCGTGGGCCGACAGCGACTTCACCTGCTTGGCTTCCTTGGGATCCCATAGCCGGACCGTGCCGTCGACCGACGCGCTGGCCACCACCCCGCCGTCGCGGCGCCAGGCCCCGGCCGTGATCGGACCGCCGTGGCCCTTGAGCACGCCGGCATCCCGCGTACCCCGCGTCTCCCAGAGGTGCAGGTTGCCGGCCCGGTCGCCCGTCGCCAAGAGCCGGCCGTCGGGGGAGAACTCCACGGCCGTGATCCAGTCGGTGTGCCGGCGGATCTCGCTCTCCACCGCGCCGTCGGCCGTGGTGAGCAGGCGGACGACCTTCGCCGGCCCGCCCAGGGCCACGAGCCGCTGGTCGGGCGAGATGTCGGCCGCCAGCACCTCGTCGAACTCCTCGCCCACCTCGGCCACGCGGCCCGCCGTCGCCACGTCCCAGACGACAACCCGGCCGCTCTTGGCGGCCGCGCCGCCTCCCGCGAGCAGCAGCTTCCCGTTGCGGGTGAAGCGGAGCGTCCGCACGACGCCCTCGGGGAACGGCAGGACGCCGAGCAGCTCGAGCGAACCGACGTGGTACAGCAGCACCTGCCGGCGGCCGCCCAGGGCGGCGACCTCCCCGTGGGGCGAGGCCGCCAGCGCCGCCACCGTCGTCGGCCTGCGGCCGCGGGCCACCACCTCCAGCGACAGCCGCGGCGGCATCACCGGCGGGCCCTCCGGCGTTGCCGCCGCGGCCGTCACCACCGCGATCGTGGAGGTCTTCCGGGCGATCGGCGCCGCGCC
>JBJTHX010000289.1:0-3300 GCA_046094745.1 Planctomycetia bacterium | reverse complement strand
TCACCGCCTCCACCTGCTCGGGCGAGCGGAACTGGCCGAGCGTGCGGACGACGTATCGCCGCTTCCCCTCCCAGAGGTCACCGCCGGAGGTGTCCTGGTTCTGGTTCGCGAGCGCCGTGCGGAGGTCGTCGATCGTCAGTCCGCGGGCGGCCAGGAGCTGCGGATCGACGATCACCTGCAGCTCGTCCGCCCGGCCGCCGACGAGGTCCGCGTTCGCCACGCCCTTGATCCGCTCCAGCCGGCTCTCGATCTCGTCCTCCGCCATGCGCCGCATCGATTCGACGTCGAGCGTGGCTGGCACGAGGTCAGCGAGTTCGGGATGGGCGGCCGCGAGTTTCCGCAGCCGGTAGAGGGCGAGATCCGGGGTGCGGGCGGAGCGAACGCGGGCCAGGTCGGCGGCGAGGGCGGGATGCTCGGCCTCGGCGCGGGCGATCGACTCGCCCGCCGGCGCGGCCTGGCCGAGGATCAGCCAGGCGACCGGCCGGTCGTTGGCGCCGCTGGTGTAGATCGCGGGCCGGTCGGCGTCGATGGGCCACTTGCGGATCTGCTGGAGGCGGGTGTTGACCTTGACGAGCGCCTCGGGCATGTCCGTGCCGACGGGAAACTCGAGCTCGATCGAGCCCTCGCCGTAGCTCGACGAGCTGGAGAGCTTGGCCAGGCCCTCGACCGTCCGCAGCTGCTCCTCGAGGGCCTGCACCAGTTCCCGCTCGATCTCCTGGGGGCTCGCGCCACGCCAGGTGACCTGCACGCTCACGGTCGGGATCTGCACCTCGGGCGTGAGCTGCACCGGCATCGAGAGGATCGCGAGGATGCCGAAGAGCGTGACGAGGATCACGCCCACCGCGACCTTCACGGGGCTGGCCACGCAGGCGGCGATGAGGTTCATGGCGCGTCCCGCCCCGCCGTGGGGTCAGTTCAACGGCGGCTCGAAGGCCACCGCCATGCCGGGCCGCAGCCGCTCGTTGCCGCGGACCACCACGAGCCGGCCGGGCGGCAGGTCGGTCCGCACCTCGACGTTGCCGCCGACGGCGGTGCCGAGCTGCACGGGCACCGCCCGCACGGTGCCGCCGGAATCCCGGCCGGTATCCGCCGTCGGGTCGACCACGAACACCACCGGACTGGGCCCGCCGAGCACGAGCGCGTCCTTCGGCACGACCGTCACGCTCGCCGGCTTGCCCACCGGCAGCCAGGCCCGCGCGAGCATGCCGCCGCGGAGCACCGGATCGCCGTCGATCACCTCGTTGGCGAGCGTGATCTGCACCGGGAAACTGCGGCTCAGGAGGTCGGCCTGCGGCACGATCCGCGCCACCTTGCCGATCCATGTGTGGTGGGGGGCGGCGTCGAAATCCAGTCGCACGTCCACGCCGATTTCGAGTCCGGCGACCGAGATCTCGGGCACCCGCACCTCGACCTCCACCTCGTCCAGTTCGGCGATCCGGGCGACGAGCCCGCCGCGGGAGAGCCATTGGCCCTTCTCGGCGAACCGCTCCACCACCCAGCCGTCGAACGGGGCGCGGATCGTGTGCTTGGCGAGCTGGTCGTCGATCCGCTCGACGGCCGCTTCCTGCACCGCGACGGCGGCGGCCGCCTGGGCCACCTGCTCCTTGCGGGCGCCGGCCTCGGCCAACGCCAGCGCCGCCCGGCTGCCCCGCAACTGGGCCTCGATCTGCTGGAGCTCCGTCTGGGCGTCCTGGAGTTCATCGACGGTGCTGGTGCCCCGCTCGGCCAGCCGGACGAGCCGATTGAGGCGGCCGCGGGCGTAGGCGAGCCGGGCCTCGAAACCGGCGACGGTCGCCCGGGCCTGCTCGATCTCCTCGGGGCGGGAACCGGCCCGCAGTTCGGCCAGCACCTCGCGGCGCCGATCCAGTTCGGCGACGGCCCCTACGCGCTCGATTTCGAGGAGGCCGCGGAGCAATTCCGCCAGCGGCTGCCCTTCGGTCACCCGCTGGCCGTCGACGATCGGGAGAGCGACGATCCGGCCGTCCACGGCACTGCCGACATCGCTGATGCGGGCCGGCATGACCGTACCCACGAACGACTGCCCGGCAGCCTGTTCCGCCATCTTCACGCGGGCCACGACCACCGGCACAGCCGCTTGTTCCACGGCAAAGGAACGGGTTGGGGCGAGGCAAACCGCCGCCAGAAACGCCGCCATCCGGCCGCGGTGAGCCGTCGATCGGTGCGGTCCGGGAGGCAAGGAAGGCATGGCGGCAGAGCGGGGCCGGCAGGGTGAGGGTCGGGGTCAGGCCACAGCCGTTATACCCTCGGTCGAGAGGGGAAGGGCCGGTTTTCGGCCTTCTTTTCCGGCCGCTTGACGGTGCCGAACCCTTCCGCTAATTTTTCGTAGAGATGCGGCCGATCCCATGTGGCTTGGAGATCGGTTCCCGCTTCGCCGCTCGTGACGTCGCCGAGCCGGCTGGTTCCGCCATCATGGGTGGCGGTGTCCGCTGGCCCGGAGAATGTCGTGGGTCGAGGCCCGTTCCGGCAGATCATCGGTCGCCGGAATGAACCTCTGTCCATGACAGTCACGGGCCGCCGTTGCCGTGCATGCCTATGCACGTCGCAGCGACGGCCCGCTTCGTTCCTTGACAATTTGGTCGTGGTAATTGGCATCTTGAAAGAATGCCGAAGGGGAGCCGTCTCAAGCGGCTCTCTGGAAGCGTTCTCCCAAGGCTCGAGGGCCGTTTCGCGCGGGTGACCGCGGGAAATAGTCCTCGTTTATGAGCGAGAATCGTTAGGCCGGGCTGAGTCCTTCGCGATCGCGAAGGGCAATCAGATAGCCCGGCAGTAGCAAATCCGAATGCGGGCTCGTTCGCGAGCATTCGATTCGGGTGGTCAAGCTACAAAGGGCGCATGGGGGATGTCTAGGCATCAGGAGGCTGTGAAGGGCGCGGAAGACTGCGATAAGCCCGGGGTAACCGTCAAACAGGTGATGATCCCGGGATGCCCGAACTGGCTGCAACTGAATCCATAGGTTGCAGTGGCGAACGCGGAGAACTGAAACATCTCAGTACCCGCAGGAAAAGAAAGAAAAATCGATTTCCTCAGTAGCGGCGAGCGAAAGGGAAACAGCCCAAACCGAGGTGGTTTCCACCCCGGGGTTGTAGGGCCCTCCACCGGAGTTACCAAACAATCATTTAGCGGAACGTTCTGGAAAGTTCGTCCACAGAGGGTGACAGGCCCGTACGCGAAAAGTGATTGTCTCTGGAGGGTACCCTGAGTAGGTCGAGCCACGTGGAATCTCGACTGAATCGACGGGGACCATCCCGTAAGGCTAAATACTCCCTGATGACCGATAGT
>JBJTHX010000288.1:0-3027 GCA_046094745.1 Planctomycetia bacterium | reverse complement strand
GGCCTGCTGATCCCCAAGCACGTCGAACTGGGGTGGTGGCACGGCCGCCAAGATCCTCGGCAACCTGCTCGCCGCCTTTCCAGGCGACGGTCCCGCGCTCGTGCTCCTGTCGCGGGCCGTAGACTGCATGATCCGCGAGCCGCGGGACTTTTCCCCGGTCTGGGAACTCCCCGGCAAGTGACGCCGCGGCCCGGTCGCCCGGGTCAGGGCCGGTGCACGAGCCGCAGGCCGTCGGGCGCGTAGGTGCCGGTGCCGGTGGCGCGGCGGCCGTGCCACCACCCCAGTTCGACGTGCTTGGGGATCAGCAGGCCCGCGTAGTCGGTGCCCCACACGCCCTCGTGCGGGAGGCGGCAGTCGCCGCCACGGCTCCGCTCGCGGGCGCCGCCGCCGACGTAGTAGCCGATCTCGTGCGGCGACTCGGTCGGCTTGGCCAGCGGCGAGATACACTGCGGGCAGCCGGCGCGGCGAAACGGGTCGCCCTGGAAGTGCTTCCGCGCGGTCGCCGGACGCCCCATGCGGGGCGTGAAGTCGTGGCCCGAAGCGTCGCCGAAGGCCAGCGCCACGATCGCCAGACACGCCGGCAGGCCGAGCCGCCGACACCATGCCGCGAACCCCGCGACCGACCGTTTCTCTCCCACCGTGACCCTCGCTGTCGGCGGATAGCACGCGCGTAGAGGGCCCAACGCCCCTCAATCGCCTTCTCTAGATCGCCCGGCCGACGCCCGCGGCTATGGCCTGCCCAGATTCCGCCCGCACGTCGACCAGGCCGGCACAACCGCCACGACCGGAACGGTCGATGTTTCCTGAAAAGTCCGCCCTGCGCGAACCCCAACGAGACCGCGACCGTGCCCCGCACGACCGCTTCCATGCGATGCGCTAGAGAAGGTCCGCGCCCCGCGGCCGGTGGGCCTGCGCGCGCGACATGCGCGTGCCTCCTCGCCTGGTGCCTCTCGGGCTGCCCACCGTCGGCGGTTGCGGCCCAGCCCACGTGGCTGGTTGCGCCATCGGCGGAGTTCGGCACCGTCGAGGAACTCGTCGTGCCGCTGCCCGACCTCGACCGCACGCTGCCGGCCACCGACATCCTGCCGCTGCCGCCGCCACCCCCGGTGCCGGAGCCGACGGTGCTCGGGAATCCCGCGGTCAACGCCTACGATCTCGCCGGCGAACGGCCGGTCGTGGATCCCCTGCTGCGCTTCCGCACCTATCCGACGGCGGGCTTCTCCGGACCCTCGAGCGTGCTGCCGGAGGAGCGGCAGGAGACGAGCCACTTCGTGCCCATGGAGGACCGCTGGCGGATCGGACTCCCGCCCTGGGACCGCTACGGGAAGGGACACCCGCGGCTCGACGACTATCCGTTCGTGCCGGGCAACATCTGGAACCCGTTCTCGCAGAACCTCCTCAAGGAGGACTATCCCGTCATCGGACAGCACACGTTCTTCGACTTGCGGGCCAGCAGCCGCACGATCTGCAACTTCTTCCAGGTGCCCATTCCGAACACGCCCTACGAATCGACGCCCACTCCAGGCCAGGAGGACTTCTTCGGCAATCCCAACGGCTTCCTGTTCCTCCAGTACTACACCATCGCCGCGGAACTCAACCATGGCGACAAGACCTTCAAGCCCAACGACTGGCGGCTGCGGATCGCGCCGGTCTTCAACCAGAACTACCTCGAGGTCTACGAGTACGGCGTGGCCTATCCCGACGTCGCCGACGGCCGTCGCCGCTACCGCACCTACGTCGCGCTCGAGGAGTGGTTCGTCGAGGCCAAGCTCGCCGACCTCAGCCCGGCCTACGACTTCATGTCGATCCGCGGCGGCTCGCAGCCGTTCACGAGCGACTTCCGCGGCTTCATCTTCAGCGACCTGAACCGGGCGATCCGCCTGTTCGGCACGCGGTTCGCCAACCGTGACCAGTTCAACCTGGCCGTCTTCGACCAGCGGGAGAAGGACACCAACAGCTTCCTCAACACCTTCGCAGACCGCGGCCAGGAGATCGTGATCGCCAACTATTACCGCCAGGACTTCATCTGGCCCGGGCACACCGCCCAGATGAGCTTCGTCTACGACCACGACCACAAGAGCCTGCACTACGACGGCAACGGCTTCCTCGTGCGGCCCGACCCCGTCGGCCTCGCCGAACCCCACGAGGTCAACGCCTGCTACGCGGGCATCGCCACCGACGGCCACATCAACGAGATCAACGTGACGAGCGCCTTCTACTACGCCTTCGGCCACGACACGCTCAACCCGCAGGCCCTGCGGCCGATCGACATCGGCGCCACGATGGCAGCCCTCGAACTCTCCTACTCCCCCGACTGGATCCGCTTCCGCGGGTCGTTCTTCTTCGCCTCGGGCGACAACGACATCAACGACGGCCGGGGGGGCGGCTTCGACGGCATCATCGACAACACGCAGTTCGCCGGCGGCGAGTTCAGCTTCTGGATCCGCCAGCAGATCAAGCTCCTGGGCACCAACCTCAAGAACCTGCTCTCCGTCTATCCCGACCTCCGGGCCACGAACAAGTGGCAGTCGCAGGCCAACTTCGTGAACCCCGGCCTGCAGCTCTACAACCTGGGCGTGGACTTCGAGCTCACGCAGCGGACCCGCCTGGTCACCAACTGCAACTTCCTGTTCTTCGACACCACCGACGTCCTCGAATCGTTCGTTTTCCAGCAACCGATCGCCAAGTCGATCGGCACGGATCTCAGCCTCGGCGTCGAGTCGCGGCCGCTGCTCAACAACAACTGGATCTTCCGTGCCGGCGTCTCGGGCCTCGTCGTGGGCGAGGGCTTCCGCAACCTCTACGGCTACCTCGGCGGCGACCTTCCCGACCTGTTCGGCGCCTTCACGGACCTGGAGTTGGCGTATTGATACGGATCACGCGTGATGGTCGTGCGTCGCTGCGCCCAACCGGCCCGGGGCTGCCCACACCCTCTCGCCGGACGCTGTCGAGTAGGCCCGGGGGCTTTCGCCCCCGGGCCTCTCTCAGAACCGGACTTGTGGGTCCCACATCCGGCTCTTTGGGTTC
>JBJTHX010000287.1:0-10103 GCA_046094745.1 Planctomycetia bacterium | reverse complement strand
AGAGCGTGGCGGGAGAATGGCGGAAACTGCTCGATGAGCGGATGCGTCGGCTGCCGCTTCTTGGCCACCCGTTCCCGCTCGAACGGGATCACCGCGGCGCCCGGCTTCGCCTCCATCGCCGCCAGCCGGCCCACCTGGAGGCGATACTCGGCCAGGTCGAGTTCGAGCGATTCGACATAGCCGGCGAGCATGGCCTCGGCGGCGGCGAGGCTTTGTTCGGCCGCGGTCTTGGCGGCGGCATCGAGCGGCAGCCGACGCATCCGCTCATCGAGCAGTTTCCGCCATTCTCCCGCCACGCTCTCCTGCCAGGCCCGGGCCGCGTCGGCGACGGTGCGGCCGTCGGCGGCGCCGAGCGTGCCCCGCCAATCGCCCGTCTGCGGCAGGGCCGACCGATACCAGTCGGCAAGCGGGCCGACCGCGGCGCGGCGGAAGCCGGCGCTCGACCAGTCGGGATCCCGCAGGTGCGAGAGGCCCTCGAGAAAGAAGTGCAGCCCCACGACGATCCGCAGAAAGGCCAGGGCGGCGACGGCGAGGCGGGAGGAGCACATGGCGGTCACCGGGGAGGGAGGGGGCCGTGGCCGTAGCGGCCTGTGGCACCACTGCTATTGAATCCGGCATCCGTTCGCCGACAAGCCGGACTTCTCATGATGCCCGGACATCACCGGAATGGCAAAATCACGGTACGCACGGCCTCGAAAACCGCGGATTCCGCTTGCCTGCGGCCCCTGAACCCTGCGACAACCTCGCCATGCGGATCGTCCTCTGCTACCCCGTCGAGCCGAAGCACGTCGCCCAGATCCAACGGGTGGCCCCGACGGCGGAAATCGTCGACGCCGGCCAGGAACGGGTGGCCACCGAACTCCCCGAGGCCGACCTGTTCTGCGGCCATCCCAAGGTGCCAGTGCCGTGGGACGAGGTCGTGGCCCGCGGCCGGCTGACATGGATCCAGTCGTCGGCCGCCGGCCTCGATCACTGCCTCGTGCCGGCGGTCGTCGACTCCGACATCGTGGTCACGAGCGCGTCGGGGGTGCTCGCCGACCAGGTGGCGGAGCACGCCCTGGCCCTGGTCACGGCCTGCACGCGGCGGATCCCGTTGTTCCTCGCCCAGCAGGCCCGCCGCGAGTTCGTCCGCCGCCCCACCCGCGATCTCACCGGCGCCACGGTCGGCATCGTGGGCCTCGGCGGCAACGGCCGGCGGCTCGTCGAGGTGCTCGCCCCGTTCCGCTGCCGGATCCTGGCCACGGACTGGTTTCCCATCCGCAAGCCGGCGGCGGTCGAGTTTCTCGGACCGCCCGAGGCGCTCGACCGGCTGCTCGCCGAATCCGACATCCTCTTCCTCTGCCCGCCGCTCACCGACCGCACGCGGAACATGATCGACGCGGCCGCCCTCGCCCGCATGAAGCGGGGGGCGATCCTCGTCAACGTGGGCCGCGGGCCGCTGGTCGACGAGGCCGCGCTCGCCGCCGCCCTGGAGAGCGGCCATCTCGACTCCGCGGGCCTCGACGTCACCCCCGACGAGCCGCCGCGGCGGGACAGCCCACTGTGGACGGCGCTAAATCTCGTCATCACGCCGCACGTCGGCGGGCAGTCGGCTCACCGAATCGATGCGATGACCGACTTTTTCTGCGATAATCTCCGGCGGCACCTCGAGGGGCGGCCGCTTTTGAACCTCGTGGACAAGCGTCTCGGGTTTCCCGAGCCGCCGGCCGACACGCCGGACACCACACCACGATGACCACCACGATCCTCCACGGCGATCCGCCGACGATCTCCGTCGCCGGAGACGTGGGCAGCCGCTGCCCCGCGGAACTGCTCGCCCGCTACGGCGAGATCCTGGGCGCGGGCCGGCTCAACTGGACGGAATACCACACGCTTTCCCGGCGGCTCGGGGCCGGGGGGCAGGGCGTGGTCTACCTCACCACCCGCCGGGGCACCGACAACTTCACACTGCCGGTCGCCCTCAAGATCTTCTCTCCCGAGCGGTACGACTCCGAGGCGCTCTACATCGAGGCCATGAACCGGATCGCCGCCGTGGCCGCCCGCGTGGCCCAGATCCAGCAGGACAACCTGCTCGACGTGCACAACTTCGTCGAGCAGCGGCGGATCCGGATCATGGAGATGGAGTGGATCGACGGCTACGACCTGTCGCGGCTCTTGGCGCCGGAGTTCCTGCAGCGGACGCGGGAGAGCGTGGCCGACGCCCGCTGGAACTACCTCAACGAGGTGATCGTGACGGCGGGCCCGCGGCAGTCGCGGCTCAAGCCCGGCGTGGCCATCGCCATCGTGCGGGAGTGCCTGGCCGCCCTGGCGGCCCTGCACCGCGAGGGCATCGTCCACGGCGACGTCAAGACGTCGAACATCATGGTGAAGCGCACCGGGAACGCGAAGATCATCGACATCGGCTCGGCCCACGACGCCGACGAGCCGCCCCCCACCCGGACCTGCACGCCGGCCTACGCCGCGCCGGAGGTGCTCGAGGGCCGCACGAACACGCCCCGCTCCGACCTCGCCAGCCTCGGCTACGTGCTCGTGGAGATGCTCTCCGGGCAGCAGCCGTTCGCCGGGCTGCAGTCGTTCCGCGACCTGCTCGAGGCGAAGCGGTCGCTCGTCCATCGGCTGCCCCAAGTGCTGCCGGCCGACGTGACCTGCAACGAGCTGCTGATGGACTTCTGCCGCGGGCTGATCGCGGCCGACCCCGACCGGCGGTTTCCCAGCGCCGAGGACGCCGATCTCAAGAAGGGGGGCGCGGCGAGCTTCCACCGCCAATTGATCGTGGGCGGGCTCGCGAGCGAGTACGAGAACGAGGTCCGCGCCTGGCTCGAGGAACTGCCGCTCGACTGACGCGGGGCGGCCGGGCTGGTGTTCAATCCCGGTGTCCCCGGGTTGCCAGCCGGGGCTTGGCAAAGCGTCCGCATGGCATGCACGAAAAGCCCCCGGCGGAAGCCGGGGGACTCCGCGTCGCAGCGGAGACCGGCCGGCCCTACGGCTGTGCCTCGACGGCCTTCCGCACCGCGTCGGCGTTGGGCATGCCCTTGATCGCCTCGAAGACGATCGCCCGGTCGCCGTCGTCGCGGGCGGCGGCCAGCGCCGGGCGGCACATGGCGATTCGCTCCGCCTCGTTGGCGGCGAGCTGCCGGGCGATCCCAGGGAGCCCTTGAGCGCCCGGTCGCGATACTTGCCGTCGGCGAGCGTCTTGGCGAGGTCGAGCAGCACCGGCGCCGCGTCGGCCGTCATCCATTTGCCGAGCAGCCGCGTGCCGGCGTCCTGGAACGGCTCCTGATCGCTCTTGGCCGCGGCGGCCACGGCCGCGAGCGCCCGGCCACCCCCGACCTCACCCACGATGTCGAGCAGCGCGATCCGCGTGCCCGGCGGGGCCGTCGCGATCACCGCCTCGAGCTTCGCCGTGCAGGCGTCGCGGTCGGGCATCCGCACGCAGGCCGCCCGCAGGGCCGCCAGGGCGGCGGCCGAGTCGCCGGCGTCGTCGGATCCGATGGTCCGCTCGACGAGCACGTTCAGCCGGTCAAGATCGACAGTCTCGCCGAGCGCGGCGAGGGCCGCATCCCGCACCGTCTTGTCAGCCGACTTGAGGGCCGCGAGCACCTCGGGCAGGGCCGCGGCGACCCGCCGCCGGGCCACGAGGTCGAGCAGGAGAGGCACGGCAGCGGCATCGGCGGCCGTGAGCCGGCCGCGAATGGCGTCGTTCACGCCGGCGGCCGGCAGGTCGGCGATCGCCTCCTTCGCCGCGCGGGCCAGGGCGGCGTCTGTCTCGGCCGCGGCCGCGAGCAGCGGCGCGAGGCTCTCGGCGTCGCCCATGCGGCCCAGCGCCCGCACGGCGGCCAGCCGCATGTCACGGGCCGATTCGCGACGGCCGGCGACCCCGGCGAGCGTCTTGCGGGCCACGGGGCCGCCGCGGTCCGCCAACGCATCGACGACCAGCGCCGCCCGGGCCGGTGGGGCCGAGCCGAGTTCCGCGACGAGCGCGGCGTCGACCTCGGGCGTCGCGAGTTCGCGGGCCACCGAGAGGCCGATACCAAACAGTCGCCGGTCGGCAGATCGCAACTGCTCGACGAGCATCGGCACGCCGGCCGCGCCGCGGGCGAGGATGGCGCCGCGGGTCGCCTCGGCGATCCGCTGCGGCGGCACGTCGGCCTTCCGGACCGCGTCGCACAGGGCCGCGGCATCCGCGCCACGGCCGGCGGCGAGCATCCGCTCGGCCGCCACCACGCAGGCCTCGGCGGCCGCGTCGCGCACGGCCGGCGGTTCCGCCGCCAGCGCCGGTCGCAGGACCGCCACCGCGGCGTCGTCACCGATCAGGCCGAGCGCGACCGCGGCCGCCGCGGCGACGCCGGCATCGGCGGCGGCAAGTTTCTTGGCGAGCAGGCCGACGGCCGCCGTATCGCGGCGGACGCCGATCGAGTTGATCACGCCCACGAGCGGCCGCCCCTCGAGCCCGCCGGCCGCCTCCCGCAACGCCGCGTCGCAGGCGGGATCGGGGATCGCCTCGAGCGGAATCCGGGCCCACGACGCGAGCCGCTCGTTGCCGAGGAGTTTCGCCAGGTCGGGCACGGCGTCGGCCGAGCCGTGGATGGCCAGTTGCTTGCAGGCCAGCGCCTTGTCGGCCTCCGGCGCGTCGGACCGCAGCACGGCGATCTGCTCCCTCTCCTGCGGACTGCGGCCGTCCCCGGCGCAGGCATCGCTCGCCGCCGTCCACGCCATCACCGCCACGAGCAGAGCGATCGCCGGAACTCCATGCCATGTGGAACCGTGGAGGTTTCGGGAGGGGTTGCCCGTGCCTGCGAGCGGGCTGTGGAGGCAAGCGCAGCCAGGATGGCGGAGCGCAGCCGCAACGCAGTGAGCGGAGGGCTGGGAGGCCCGCAGCGAACGTCCGGCGAGAGGGCACGGGCAACCCCGACCCCCGTGGATGCCCAGCGCCAGGTTCTGCGGTGAGCAGCTCTGCATCTCACATCCTCCAGGGTTCGCGGAAGGACTCCGACAGAAGCCGGTTGGCCTCGTCGTCGCCCACGAACCGGTTCGTGGCGTTGTCATACTTCACGGGCCGGTCGAGCGCGATCGCCACGTTGGCCGCATGGCAGGCGATGTGGGCGTTGCAGGCCGCGGCCTCGTTGCCCTTGGGCTTGCCCCGCGTCTTCACGCAGTCGAGGAACTCGCGGACGTGGAACGTGGCCGGATAGCCGCCGATCTCGGCCACCGTGCGGCCCGCGAGGAGTTCGGGCGAGGAGAGCACGAACTTGCCGCTGTCGCCGGTCTCGACCCAGCCGGTCTCCCCCTCGAAGCGGACGGGGCACGAGCCCAGCGGGATCCAGTCCTTCTCGCGGAACACGAGTTCGCAGCCGTCGTCGTAGCGGGCCACGATCTGGCCGTCGCGGGGGGGGGCGTATTCCACCGGCGGCGGCCGGTCGTTCACGGCCCACTGGCAGAGGTCGACGCAGTGCGAGCCCCACTCGAGCACGCCGCCCCCCACGAGGCCGCCCCCCTTCTCGAAGTTGAAGCCGTCGAGCAGCCGCGGGTTGAACGGCCGCCAGGCCGCGGGGCCGAGATAGAGATCCCAGTCCACCTCCTTGGGATCGGGGGCCGGCTCCTCGGGAAGCCAGCCGCTCATCGCCGCCTTCATGCCGGCTGGATGGGCGTAGACCCGCTTCATCTTCCCGAGTCGGCCGGTGCGGGCGAGCTCGCAGGCGAAGGCGAAGTGCGGCAGGTTGCGCCGCTGCGTGCCCGCCTGGAACACGCGGCCCGTGCGGCGGATGACGTCCCGCAGCGCGAGGCTCTGGGCGATGTTCTTCGTGCACGGCTTCTCGCAGTAGATGTCCTTGCCGGCCCGGGCGGCAGCGGCCGCCATCGTGCCGTGCCAGTTGGGGCCGGTGGCGATGAGCACCGCGTCGATGTCTTTCAGGTCGAGCAGTTCGCGGTAGTCGCGGTGCATCGTGCAGCGGGCGTCGCCGTGCTTGTCGTCGGCCATCTTCTTGACGGCGGTGCGGCGGGCCGCCTTCACGTCGCAGACGGCGGCGAAGCGGACGTCGGGCTGCTCGAGGAAGCAGCCGAGGTCGTAGCCGCCGCGGCGGCCGATGCCGATGCCGCCGACGACGATCCGCTCGCTCGGCGCCGCGACGCCGTCGAGGCCGAGCGCCGAGCCGGGGATGACGACCGGCGCGATCGCCGCGGCCGAGCCGGCCGCGAGGAACCGCCGACGGGAGAACGGGGCACTTCGCATGAGGAGGTCCTCCAGGGGCTCCAGGCACCGCGGCCCGGCCCCGATACCGTACCAAACGCCGTGGGCCCGGGACACGGGGCGGCTGACGGCGTTCGGTCGGGGGCGTGCGCGAAACCGCGAAACTCTCACCGCCCGAGCTGGCGATAGATGCCGCGCACCAGCGCGGTCGTCGTCCGTGGCGCGAGCCGTTTGAGCCGCCACAGCCACCGTGCCTGCAGGCCCACGACGACGTACCGGCGGTTCGCCTGAACGGCCCGCAGCACGCGGCGGGCCACGCGGCGCGAGTCCCACAGCGCCGCATCCATCCGGCGGCGGGCCTCCCGCTCCTCGACCGGCGACGTGAAGTGCCACGTGCCGAGCAGCCCCGAGCGGAAGAAGCCGGGGCAGACGACCGTCACGCCCGGGCGGCCCCGCGGGCACTCGGCCGCGATCGCCTCCGAGAGGGCCACGATGCCCGCCTTGCTCGCGGCATAGGCGGCCATCGATGGCGGCGCGAGGATCGCCGCGATCGACGCGACGTTGACGACGTGCGACCGCCGCGAATGCTCCCGCAGCCAGGGCAGGAACGTCTCGCAGCCGAGGGCCGTGCCGAGCAGGTTCGTGTCGAGCACCCGCCGCCACTGCGCCTCCGGGAGCCGGCCCACCTCGCCGGTGGCGCCCACGCCCGCGTTGTTGACGAGCAGATCGACCGCGGGCCATTCGGCCCGCAGCCGGTCGTGGAGCGCCCGCCAGCCCGCCGCATCGCGCACGTCGAGGCCGATGCACAAAGGCGGCCCGCCGCCAGCCGTGGTGTCCCAGGCCGCCGCCCGTGAGAGCGCTTCCGGCAGGTCGACGCATGCGACCCGCCAGCCGTCGCGGAGCAGGGCGGACGCGATTTCGCGGCCCAGACCGCCGGCCGCCCCGGTGACGACGGCATGTCCCGGAGCGAGGTGGCGGCGGAGCAACACGGGCGATGAGCGAGGGTGACGGGACTCGAACCCGCGGCCTCCAACGTGACAGGCTGGCGCTCTAACCAACTGAGCTACACCCCCGTGCGACCGTCTCCGGCCGGCGGGAAGCTTCGCCTCGTGCGGCGAGAAGTATATCGGCAATCGCCCGCCGCGACAGCACCGACGATTCCGCGGCGATTTGGCCGGACGGCCGCCTCAGAGCACGCCGCGGGCGGGATCGAAGCCCTTTCGCTCGGCGGTCTCCAAATCCTGCGCCGCCTGGCGGTCGAGCCCGATCGCCCGGCAGGCCAACCCGCGGTGGTGGTGCATCACGGCCAGGCCGTGGTCGATCGACCGCAGCCGGTAGGCCAGTTCGTCGGGATCGACGCGGCCGGCGCGGGACGCCACCTCCCGCCGGCTCTGCTGCGTGCTGCCGATCGCCTGATTGAGGTCGTCGATCGCCTCCTGGTGCCGGCCCAGGAGGTGGAGGATGAAGCCGCGGGTGTCGAGAAACTCCGGTGATTCGGCGCCGCTGCCGGCGAGTGCCGCCTCCACGTCGGCGAGCGCCGCCTCGAGGTCGCGGCCCACGAGCGCGCGGATGTAGGCCCGATGGTTCAGGGCCTCCGGATTGCCGGGCCCGGACAACTCGACGGCCGCGGCCGCATCGGCCAGCGCCGCCTCCGCATCGCCGGCGACCACGTGGGCCAACGCCCGGGTCCGGCGGGGCAGGGCGGCGGTCGGCACGGCCGCCGCCGCGCGGCTCGCCTCGGCCACGGCCGCTTTGGCCTGCCGGTTCTCGAGCAGCAGCATCGCCCGCCAGCAGAGCAGGCGGCCGCGACCCTGGACGTCCGCGCCGCTCCAGGCGATCGCCCGCCCCACGTCCGCCGCCGCGGCCGCGACGTGACCCCGGGCCTCGTGGACGACCGCCCGCTCGACGGCCCACTGCACCGCGGCCTCGCGAACGAATGGCAGCACCGCCGGCAACGCCAGCGCGGGCACGACGCCGAACGCGAGCAAACCCCAGACGAACAACCGCTTACCCGCTCCGCTGCGGCGCGGCCCCGCAAACTCGGATTGCGGCGCCGGCTCATGCCGCGGGGTCGGGAAAGCGTCCCGGCCGCCATCCTTGGGCGACTCGAACTCCCGCGGAATCGGAAAGCCAAGGCGGTCGTATTGCATCGCGGCGGTCACCTCTCCCTGCCTGACTGCATGGTAGCCGCGGGCGACGCGGGTGGCGAGCGAGCGGCTCGGCTTGGTTTGACCGTCCGGACGGCTTGGCGTAGTCTCCCGTCAGACCTTCGGAGGACGCGCGATGCCCCTGTTCGAGATCGAGACGAGTGGCCACATCATCATCTCCTGGTCCACCGACGAGCAGGCCGCCGCCGCCGTGGTGGCGGACGCCTATCCCGGCGAGCAGATCGTGCGACTCACCCGCCGGCCGCGGGACACGTGGGTCATCTCCAAGTCGGCGCTCGGCCTGACGGACTCGCGCGCCAATCCCTGCGACACCGCGCGTGACTGCCTCGCCCGGGCCTCGGGCGACAAATTGCACGCGATCCGCCTCTACATGCACGAGACGGGCGACGACCTCGACCGCGCCCGCAAGGTGATCGAGTCGAACATGGTCATGGGCTGGTGACGCCGCCCGGCACCACCGCCAGTACGACCAGTCGGTTCGGCACGTCCAGCCCTCCATTGTCGGCGACGGCGACGGCCGCCCGGCCGCCGGTCGGCAAGGGCGGCCCGAGGCAGAGTCCCTCCAGGTTGCAGCCGAGGGCGTCCTCCCACACGAGCTGCTTCTCCAGCCGCCGTCCCTCCCAGGTGGCGAGATCCCGGTCGACGGCTGCGACATCTGCGGTGTGCGTCGTGTCGACGGCGTACAGCCGATTGGTGAACGGCGGCAGCCCGGGCCCGGCGGAGCGTTCCAGCACCAAGAGCCGCCCGCCACCCAGGGCGGCGATCGCCGAGACACCGGCCAGCGGCTCCCCGGCGAAGATCCGCACGAAACCGTGCGGAGGATCGACGTCGTAGGCGTATTGCCGCGCCGATCGCTGCGCCGCGGCTGGCGGCGGCAGCCGCACGAGCCGCACGGTCGTCCCTCCGCCCTCGCGCGCCGCGGGCCCGTCGGAGGCCAGCGCCTCCTCGTTGGCCGTCCAGATGCTGCCGTCGTCGGGATCGACGGACAGCGACTCCAGCCCGCGGTTGGGCCGGTGACGCGCGAGCGGCTCGGGCAGCGGCACGGCGCCCAGCAGTTCGCCACCCGCCTGGGCGACGCAGCGGATCGCCGGCGTTCCCTCCTCGGCCAGGAGCAGGCACGGGCCCGGTTCCGCACGGCCGGCCGCGAGCGGGCCGCGGAAAGCCTCGGGGCAGACGACGACGTCCTCGAAGTCGTGCACCGCCCCCACCCGCACCACCCGCAGGTCGCGAACCGCCACGGGTCGCCCCTCCCGGCCGAGACGGACTGCGAAGAACACGAGCCGGTCGCTGTTGTCGAGCACGGCGACGTAGCGGTCGTCGCCGAGCCAGGCGACGCCGCTGACTCCGGTGATCCGCGCGGGCCGACCGGCGGCATCGGCCGCATCGTCGGGCAGCGTGAGCGTGCCGCGTACCTCGACCCGCGGCCAATCGGCGGCGGTCACCGGCACGGCGGCGGCACAGGCGAGGAGCCACGCGGTGGCGCGCACGAATCGCATGCGATCGAACCTAACCGGCCGCGGAAACGGCGGTCAACGATTCGGCAGCGGACTGCGGCCGTCGGCTACGGCAGGTCGGCGGCCGGGACCTCGAATCCGGCCGGGCGGACCGCGCCCGGCGTCGCCGGCAGCGGTTCGGCGGCGAGGATCGCACGGCTGGGCCGATACCTCGACGTGCCGCCGGGCCGGTAAGCCGGATCGGCTCGACGCAGCGTCGCGGCCGCGGCGGCGGACGTGGGGCGGGCGATCGCC
>JBJTHX010000286.1:0-5897 GCA_046094745.1 Planctomycetia bacterium | reverse complement strand
ACGTGTGTCGCCGGCTCGGGGGCGGCAAAAGTCGCCGCTTTGCGGTCCTGCGGATTGTCGCTGATGGCCGAAGCGGCCATAGGCTCCTCGAGCGTTCGCCGACCCCCTCGCCTACCCCGCTTGATTTACCCGGGCATCGTTTGCGGTAGCCAGAATCTGCGCTCGCGTCAGGCGTGGCCGCGCATCGAGAGGCTCTTGGCGGTCAGGACCGCGCCCACGGACATGAGCGCCAGCCCCAGCCAGCGGGGCGGCTCGACCACCTTCCGCAGCGGCATTCCCTGCCAGACCGCCGGCTGCCGCGGCCCCGTGGCGCCGAGCTGGGCCGCCACGAACCGGCTCGACCGCTCGTTGAGCGTGAACGACTCGACGAGCCGGAACTGCACCCCCACGAGGAACACGAGCAGCCCGACGAGCAGGATGTGCTGGCGGACGAGACGCATGGGGGAACTCCGTGGGCCGAAGGCGACGGCCCGGGAAGAGCATCGAAACGCAGCCCGTCCGGTCTTCAGCCGGCGGGCGCTTCGGCCGGTTGGTGGGGGCATGCCGAAGGTGGGGGCGGTTTACGCCGCGGCTGAGAGGCGGGGCAGGCTCGGCAGGCTGGGAAGGACGCGGCCGTCCGTATCGAAAATAACTGTGGAAGCGGTCGCACCGATGACGATGGACCTTGCGGCCGCGCCCTGGATGCGGCGCCGGCAGACGCATTCCGCAGGGATGTCCCGAATCGTGAGCACCATCGCGAGACGCACCAGCGACGGTTCCTGGGCCTGGCAGGCCTGTCTCGCCGCGGCCTGGCTCGCCTGCCCCCTCGCCGCCGCCGCGGAACCCGACGGGGCGGAGTCCGTCATCCCAGCGGCCGTGATCGGCGAGAGCGAGGAGATCATCCTCGGGCCGGGAACGAGCGTGCTGCCCGAGATCGAGGTCGTCCCCGACGGGGTCGTGGTCGAGGACGTGATCGCGGCCGAGACGGTGCCGTCGCCCGCCGAGCCCGGCATCCTCGACGTGTCTGCCCGGGCCGCCGACGGCATGCTGCTCGACGATTTCCGGATCGACGAGATGCCCTTCGAGGCCAGTTCCGGCGACTGGTTCTGGAGCGGCGGCTGGTACGTCGGCGGCGAGTCGCTGTGGATGGACCGCAGCCGCAACAACCGTCGGGTGCTGTTCGAGGACGTCGACCAGGTCACTCCGGCCCGCGCCAAGATCAACTACACGAGCACCGCCCAGCCGTTCAACGTCGCACCCGGGGCGAGGATCACGATCGGCAAGTCGCTCGGCCGCGACTACCTCGATCGCGACCGGTCGATCGATTTCATCTACTACGGCGGCATGGCCTACGAGGACAACGACGGCCGTAACGCGGCTTCCGACGGCGTCTTCATCACCCCCCTGGCGGCGGTGGCCCCGGGCTTCAACGGGGCGACCTCGTTCACGACGAAGTTCAACTCGAGCTTCAACAGTTGGGAGTGGAACTACCGGCTCCGGCGTCGCCTCGGCCGCGACCAGCTCGTGATGTCGCCGGGCGGCAATTGGACGCGGCACGCCGAGCGCGGCTGGCTGCCGTCCCTGATCCTCGGCACGCGGCTGGCGAACGTGAACGAGCACTTCACGCTCTCCTCGAGCCGGGAAGACGCGACCGAGGCCCAGTTCAGCGGCCGCTACCACATCGACGCGGGCAACTGGCTGCTCGGCCTGAACATCGGCGGCGAACTGATCAGCCAGAACGAGTTCTACTATTGGGGACTCCGCGGCCGGGCGGCCCCGGCCCTGACCTTTGCCAACACGTCCCAGCAGGCCGCGGGCATCGACACGGTGCTCACGCCCACGACCGGTCGGCAGACGATCGCCTTCTCCGACGCGGCCACCCGGACGGGGCCGGCCTTCATCGGCCACCTGACGATCAGGGCCGGCGGCCACATCACACCGAACTTCGCCCACCAGGTCGGCTACGACTTCCTCTGGGCCGCCGGGATGGCGACCGCCACGAGGCAGTTCAACCTCGACAACCGCGACGTCAACGCGATCGACGTCGGTGGCCAGACCTACTACAACGGCGTGTCGTTCGGCTTCTACGGCTCGTGGTGACCGCGGAAGCTCACTCCGCGGCGATGGCGACCGCGGCTGCCTGGCCGGTGGAGCAGAGGTTCACGGCCAGCGCCGTGGCCGGCCGGCCGGCGAGCGGCTCCCTGTGGACGACCGCCACCGGGCAGTCGGGGTCGGGCGTGTCGTAGTTGAGGGTCGGCGGCACCAGGCCCCGTTCGAGCCCCAGCACGCTCGCGGCGAGTTCGACCACGCCGCCCCCGGCGCCCAGGTGCCCGAACGAACTCTTCGGCGCCGTCACCGGCACCTCGCCCAATTCGGCGCGGATCGCCGCTGCCTCGACCCGGTCCATGTCGATCGTGCTCACGCCGTGGGCGTTGACGTGTCCGACCGCGGCGGCTTCGAGTCCCGCCGCGCCGCAGGCAGCCCGAATCGCTGCCCGCAGCGACAAGCCGGTCACGCCCGACCGGCGGGCGCCGGGCTCGCAGCGGGCTGCGGCCGCGAGCAGGCGGCCACGGATGCGGCCACCGCGTCGCTCGGCGTGGGCCCGCGACTCGAGCAGGATCGCGCCGGCCCCCTCGCCGTTGACCAGCCCGTCGCGGTCGCGGTCGAAGGGCCGCGAGGCCCGGCGGCAGTCGTCGGCGCGGTGCGAGAGCAGGGCGTCGCCGCGGGCCACCAGGGCGGTGGGATGGAGCCGGCACCCGGTCCCGCCGGTGAGCATCACGTCGGCCCAGCCCCGGCGGATCACGCTCGCCGCCTCGGCGATCGCGAGGAGCCCCGAGACGTCGCCCAGAACGATCGAGTTGTTGGGACCGCGGGCATCGTGGGCGATCGCCACGTGCGAGGCCGTCATGTTCGGCAGGTGCTTGAGCAGCCACAGCGGATGCAGTTCCTCGTGGATCGCCTCGGCCCAGGCCGGGAACGAGAAGTTCGCATCGACCATCGCCCGGCGGTAGGCCCGCTCCAGGTCCTCGAGGTCGGCATAGATCATGTCGCTGCCGAACACGACGCCGAACCGTTCGGGAGCGAGTGTGCCCGCGGCGAGCCCGGCATCGGCCATCGCCAGGTCGGCGGCGGCGAAGCCCATCTGGATCTCGCGGCTCATCACCTTGAGGCTCTTCCGCGGCCGCACGTAGTGCTTGGCGTCGAAGTCGGGCACCTGGCCGCCGAAGCGGACCCGCAGCGAGCTCGAATCGAACAGGTCGACCGGCCGGATGCCGCTCGTCCCGGCGGCGAGCGCGTCCCAGAACGGGCCGCAGCCGATCCCGATCGGGCTGACGATCCCCAGGCCGGTGATCACGATGTCCTGCGGCGACGACATGAGATGAATATACGCTCGGTTCGCCGCCGTCCCGGCGGCGGGCTGTTCCCGGGCCGCGGCGGGCATCAGCGGTGCGCTGGATGAGTCGCCCGCCAGTCGGCCGGCGCGACCGGGTGCGGATCGGCCCACAGGCCGCGCCGCTGCCGCCGGGCCTCCGCCTCGAGGGCCAGGAGCCCCTCGTCGGGCGCGAAGCCGCCGAACGTCCAGGCGAGGCCGTCGGCCACGAGTTCGCGGTTGATGTCGCGGTCGCCGACGAAGAGCGTGGCCAGGAGCCGACCGTGCTGGTCCCGGGCGGTGGACTCGACCCGCACGCCCCCGGCCGCGAGCTTCGCGGCGAGGGCCTCGCGGGCGGCGCGGCCGTAGGGCTGGTGGTATTCCGGGGCGTCGATCCCCACGAGCCGGATTTTCTCCACCCGGCCCGCGGGGTCGGCGCAGGTCACCGTGTCGCCGTCGTGCACCGTCACCACCCGCCAGGCCGGCCGGCCGGCGGCATCGCGGTCGGGGCACATCGGCGCCACGGCCGCCGCGACGGCCGAGATCACCGCCGCGATGACGACGTACCAGCCACGAAGCCGCCGGGGCAGGCCACGGGGCGGCGGAGGGATGTTCAGGGACCGCATCCGCACGATTGCAGCGGGCGCTGCCGCAGCCGGTCAAGCCGCCGGGGGTGAACCCGCGGCGGTCAACCGAGTTCGTCGTCGTCGCACACGCCGTCCTGCTCGTCGGCGTAGGGGTCCCGCACGCAGGCCGTCTCCGCGCAGAAGTCCGACTCTTCCGGGTCGCAGATCAGGGAGAGCAGGGAGTTCTTCTCGCTCTCGGAGATCTCCGCCAGCCGGAAGCTGCGGATGATCTCGGGCACCGGGTCGACGGTCCGCCCCCGGAACTCGACGGTCACCCGGCCCACACCGATCTGGTGCCGGCGGTCGGCGCAGCCGCGGCACAGCGCGAGCAAATCATCGCGGTTCATGGCTCCCTCCAACGTTCGTGGGCCTCCGTTCCTGGGACGGCGGAACGCAGACCGGGCCGTGCCCGACCCACGAGTCTCCGCCGCGATCGTCAGGATTCCGTACGGAACGCGTGAGAAAATGGTTCAGCCCGGCCCGCGGGCTGTCGCTTCAGCCCGCCGCGGAACACCGGCGGCGGCAGGAGAGGAAGTGGGCGATATAGGGTCAGAACAAAAGACGAAATTGTCGGGAAAACAGCATATCGCGAGCCAGTGCGACGCGAAATGCGACGCGATTCCGGCCGATCGCGTCGATTTGCTCGCCCGCGCGGTGCTCCTCGTGGCGGGCATGCCTATTCCTGAGGCATCGCGGGAGGCGGTTCTCCAACGTGTGATCGAGGAACTAGAGCAGGGCTGAGAAACGGGCCGCCCGCTTCCCGCGACGCCAACAACGGCCTGCGCCGCCGTCAGGCCGCCTCCCGTGTGAACGCCGGTTGAAAGGTGCATGCCGCAGATGAAGCCCTACCCGCCGAGGGTCCGGTCGGAAACGGCCGCTGGGCTTCGTCGTCAGTGCGACGGCATCGCGATCCAGAGCGGCACCGTCGCCTTGTCGCCCCACCCGTTCGCACGGCGGATTTCGTCCTCGGTGCGACGCGGATCGCGGAGATAGATGTAGTAGGCGTCGAGCCGCTCGAAGAGGTCGCCGGTGCCGTCCGGCCGGTCGCTCACCACCATCGCCGCGCCGATTCGCACGTGGAGATAGCCCCGGAGCAACTCGTCGTACTTGCCCTCCGGCACCGGAAACGCGAGGGGCACGAGCGTCTTGTCGCTCCCGATCGTGCGGATGGCGGTGGAAGGCTTCTCCACCGCAATGGAGACGGTATCCCAGCGGCCGTCGCGTTGGATGCCCACCTCGAGCGCCGGGCCGAGCACGTGGAGCGGACGCTCCGGGCGGAAGTTCTGCAGATACGCCGTCACGGTGGCTTTTCCATCGGTATCGACGACCACGTCGTCGATATCGGCCCGCAGATCCTGCATCGCCATTTCCTCGGCGAGCCGCCGCTCGGCCCGCGCGGTTTGAACGACCGCATCCTGGTTTCTGGCGATGACTCCATCGAAGAGGGCGACCCCCGCCGCCGAGAGCGCAAGCCCGCCGAGGAACGGCAGCCAAAATCGGGCAAGGCTCCCCTCGCTGATCGCCGGCCGTAGCGGCGACAGGTCGGCCGGGGGCGGCTCAAACACTGCCGCGCCGGACCGCAACGGCGTGACGCGACCAACTGCCGTATGCGAGATGGGCGGTGTCGCGGCGTCGGGCAGCGCGGTGCATCTGCCGAGCTCCATCCAAAGCCGGCGGTCGGCGATTGCAGCCAAGGCCTGATCGTGCGTCACGATCACGATCGTGGTGGATCGGTCGGCTCGCAGACGCGCAAGGATGGCCGTGATCTCGCCGGCGGCCAGTGAGTCGAGGTCGCCGGTCGGTTCGTCGGCGAGGATCACCGCAGGCTCCGCTGCAAGCGCCCGAGCGAGCGCCACGCGGCGCTGCTGCCCGCCCGACAGTTCCGCTGGATAGGCGTCCCATCGATCGGCCAGGCCGACGAG
>JBJTHX010000285.1:0-7121 GCA_046094745.1 Planctomycetia bacterium | reverse complement strand
GCAGCTGCTGGATCGCACCGAACGCGATCCCGTAGCTGGCGGCGAACACGAGCGTGGTCACGACCGTCGCCCGCACGAGCCCCGGGGCGAACCGCCCGCGGATGCTCGGCCGCTGGAGCGTGCCCGCCCGCTTCTTCTCGGCCCACACCGGGCTCTCCGGCAGGAACGGCCGGATGAGGATCAAGGGCAGCGCCGGGATCACGCCGGAGATGAGCGTGTACCGCCAGGCCTCGTGCCCGCCCTGGATGGCCGGCAGCGTCTCGGCGAACCGGGCGGCGAGCACGTTGGCCGAGCCCACGAGCAGCCCGCCGAGCGACGAGCAGGCCTGCGTCCAGCCGAGCACCCGCTCCCGCTGGCCGGGGTCAGGAAACAGTTCGGCCAGCCAGGCCACGGCGGCCACGAACTCGACGCACACGCCGATGAACACGAGGCAGCGGAAGAAGAGCACCTGCGGCAGCGACGTCGCGAAGCCGGCGGCGCGGGCCGCGAACGCGTAGAGCAGGACGCAGAAGGTGAGCACCCGGCGGCGGCCGAGGAGGTCGGTGAGGTAGCCGCCAAGCAGCCCGAACACGCCCCCGGCGAGCGCGGGCACGAAGAACAGGGCCCGGGCCCACCGCGCGTATTCCGGCGACCCCGGCACCAGGAGCGGCAGGCCCGCGGCGTTCGAGCCGCCGAGCGCCGCCAGCGCCGGCTTGATGATCAGCGGCAGCATCAGCAGCTCGTAGATGTCGAACGCGAAGCCGATGGCGGCGATCGCGCAGACGAGCCAGCCCGTGAGCGAAAGACGGCCCGCGGCGGTCATGCCCATAGATCATCTCCCGATCGCACGCCGTGACCGCACAGCCTTTCATCGGCTGCAGAGGAGGCGAAGGGGTCGGCGTGAGGATCTCGAGCGTGTCAGCGAGAGAACTCATGCCGCCCCGCAGCCAGACCGCACCGGGCGGGACGTTACCCGATCCGGGCGGACGGCGCCAAAGTGAAGCCGCGGCGGTTCACTGCGGGCCGATCGACGGCGGGCACTTGGCGAGGAAGTCCCGCGGGCCGCGGGTCGTGTAGTACGGATAGGCGACCGCGCCGGTCGGCGGGCCGGCCGGCCCCAGGGCCCCGTAGTTGGAGCCGGCGAGCGCCGCCTTCTCCGCGGGCGAAAGATGATGCTTGGCGAGGCCGCCGTAACGGCCGGTGTGCGGCGGGTGGCAGGCGCCGCCCTCGCACTCCTGGCAGGCGCCGGTCGGGCAGGTGCCGTCCTCGCATTCGCTTGACTGGCAGGCGCCGTCGCGGCAGGCGCCCCCCTGGCGGGCGTGGTGCGAATACGGACCGTCGGCATTGAGGAGGAACAGCCGGTCGATGATCGAGCAGCCGCTCGCGGTGCCGATCAGGGCGGCCATGGCGGCCAGGCCCAGGGTGCGGTGGAAGGTGGTCATGGGCAGGTTTCCCGATGGGCGGTCCGGGTGGCCGTCGGCACATCGCCGCCGGGGATCGGACCGCTGTCTCGGGAGGTATCGGTCGTGCCGCCCGCTCCGATTGAGGAAACCCTGCGGGCGCGAAGGTAGGCAAGTTGGGTGGCCGCGTGCTGGTTCGGGAGCGCGTACAACCGAGTTGGTGACGCCCGCGAGGGGCCGCCCATGCCCCGTCGCCGGACGTTCGCCTCGGCTTCCTGCCTCGCCTCACTGGGCCGGCCTCCGCCGGCACGCAGCGGCCGAAGGCCGCGCCGCGTGCCTCGCCCCGGGCGCGCCGCGGATCGACGCCTCGTCGAGCCGCCGCGCCGCCGCCGCCCAGCGGCGGCCGCGGTCGCCCGGAGGTGCGACCGCCACGCGAGGCGAGGGGCACCTCGGCTGCCCCTCCGCCGAGCAGGGGTCGCACGGGCCATGGATGGCCGTGCGGCCCCGCCATCGTCAGCCGCTGAAGCGGCTGACGATGAGCGCAATGTTCTGGCCCCCGAACCCGAAACTGTTGGAGAGGGCCCGGTCGCACTTCGCCTCCCGGGCCTTGTTCGGCACGTAGTCGAGGTCGCAGTTCGGGTCCGGCGTCTCGTAGTTGATCGTCGGCGGCAGGACACCGTCCCGGATCGCCAGCAGACAGACGATCAGTTCCGTCGCGCCCGCGGCGGCGATCAGGTGGCCGAGCATGCTCTTCGTGCTGGAGACCGGGATCTTGTGGGCCCGCTCGCCGAACACCTTCTTGATGGCAAGCGTCTCCACCTTGTCGTTGACGTCGGTGCTCGTGCCGTGGGCGTTGATGTAGTCGATGTCCCCGGTGCCGAGGCCGGCATCGTCGAGGGCCATCGTGATGCAGGCCGCGGCTCCGCGGCCCTCCGGATGCGTGTCGGTGATGCGGTAGGCGTCGGCGGTCGAGCCGTAGCCGATCACCTCGCCGTGGATCCGGGCGCCCCGCCGCTTCGCGTGCTCGAGCTCCTCGAGCACCACCATCGCCGCACCCTCACCGAGCACGAAGCCGTCGCGGTCGTTGTCGAACGGCCGGCTCGCCCGCGTGGGCTCGTCGTTCCGCGTCGAGAGCGCCGTCAGCAGGTTGAAGCCCGTGACGCCGAAGGGGTGGATCATGCTGTGCGTGCCGCCGGAGAGCATGACGTCGGCCTCGCCGCGGCGGACGATCTCCACCGCCTCGCCGATCGCCTGGCTGGAGGCCGCGCAGGCGGTGAGGCAGTTGAGGTTCGGCCCCTGGGCGTCGAACAGGCCGGCGAGGTGGCCGGCCGGCATGTTCGGCTCCTGCTCCACCTCCGAGAGCGGGTGCAGCGTCTCGAGGCCGAGTTTCGTGAACTTGGCGACGTCGAGCGTCTCCCCCTCGATCGCGGCCATCATCATGCTCGTGAAGGCGTCGAAGTCCTGCTGTCCCTCGCCGCTGCCGAGGTAGACGCCCAGCCGCGTCGGATCGGCGGTGAGCCCGCGGGGCAGGCCCGCGTCCTGCATCGCCTGCAGGGCCGCGCCGGCGGCGAACCGCGTGTGGCGGCCGCAGAAGTGCCAGTGCTTCTCGTCCTGGCCCTCGTCGGTGATGTCCCAGCCCCGCACCTCGGCCGCGATCTTGGTGGGAAACTTCGACGCGTCGAAGACGGTCGTCATGCCGACGCCCGAGGCCCCGGCCATCAGGTTCTTCCACATCTGCTCCACGCGCACGCCCAACGGCGTGATGCAGCCGATGCCCGTGACCACCACCCTGCGCCTGCCGGCCGCCATCGCCGTCCCCCTCTCACCAATCGGGCCGCACGAGCGGCTGGCCGGCCTCGTCGCGGCCGATGTCGTAGATGTGCATCTGGTCGAGCCAGCGGAGCAGTTCCTGCGGCTCGAAGAGCTTGGGCACGCCCTCGCCCGGCTCGAGGTGGGCGAAGAACAACTCCGCCTCCCCCTGTACCCGGTCGCCGACGGTGCTCCGCACTTTCGTCAACGAGCCGGTCGGCTTGAGGTCGAGGACCTCGGCCGCGAAGCGGATCGAGTCGCCCGGCACCGCGTCGAAATGAAACTCGGCCGCCGCCACCTTGGCGAGCACGACGCGGCGGTTGAAGTCGATCGCGTCGGCCACGAGCAGGCCGGCCGTCTGCGCCATGCCCTCCACGATCAGCGAGTTCGGCATCAGGGCCGCGCCCGGGAAGTGGTCGTGCAGGTGCTCCTCCGCCAGCGACACGTTCTTGACGGCCGTGGCCCGCCGGCCACGGACGAACTCGTCGAAGCGATCGATCCAGACCCAGCGCATGACAGCGGTGCGGCCCGGGGCCGTCCTAGGTGGGGGCGTGCGGCGACGTCGGCGGCCAGCCGTCAGGCGGCGAGCTTGCTCTCGACGTACCGGACCATGTCCTCGACCGTGAGGGTGTTCGCGAAGTTCTGCACGCTCGGGTTGGCCTCGAACTTCGCCAGGTCCGCGAACGGCATGCGAGCCTTGAGGGCCGCGATGCCGGCGGCGTTGACCTTTCCATTGGTCACGAACTCGGTGCTGGAGAGGACGTCCTCCGGAAAGAGTTCGCCGCGGGAGATCTTGATGCCGAAGGCCTTCTCGAGGCGGAACACGATGTCGAGGAAGTCGATCGATTCCGCTCCAAGATCGCCCACCATCGTGGCGGCCGGAGAGACTTCCTCCGCATCGACCCCCAACGCATCGACCAGGGCGGTCTTGACCTTCTCAAAGATTTCGTCACGGGACGGCATCGACGGCGCACCTTCCAAACGAGGGATGATTTCGGGCAAACCAACAGACGTTGTAATGTCGGCCCGCCCGCATGGGAACCCGAATCGGCCATTTTCCGGCCGATCGCGGCGGAAACGCCGCTCCCGGCATCGGGTGGGCCGGCCCGCTCACCCGCTCAGGCCACTTCCACGGGCTGTCCCGCCGGGGCCGCGGGGAGCGCGGCCGCCCCGTAGCCGGCAGGCTGCACGACCGCGCCGGGACGGACGGCCGGGTGGAGGAGTGCCCACAGGCGCCGCATCTCCGCCCGGACGCGGGCGTCGATGGCTGCCCCGTGCGGTCGGTGATCGGCGAGGTTGTACCGCTCGAGCACCAGCCGGGCGGTGAGGCTCGTCCGGTCGCCCACCGAACCGCTCGCCTTCACCTTCGTCGTCCGCTCGTCCTGCGAGAGCACCTCGGCGGTGACGGTCAGCGTTCGGCCCGGCTCGACGAAGTCGCCGTACTTGACGTTCCGGGCCGACCGCAGCACGACGATGGAGTGGGCAAAGTCTTCCCCGAGGCGGATCGTCCAGGCCGCAGCCTGGGTCATCGCCTCGAGCATGAACACTCCCGGCAGGACGGGAAACCGGGGAAAATGGTCGGCCAGATACTCCTCGGCCAACGACACCGTCTTGATCGCCGTGATGCTCTTGCCCGGCTCGATGGCGACCACCCGGTCGAGAAGCGTGAATCTCACGGCGCGTCCTTTCGAAGAGCCGCAGTATAGGAGATCACCGGCACCCCACAACCGTCCGCCGCCGTCGCGGCAGGCGCTGAAGTCTCGGCTGCCAGGCTGACAGCCCTCACGACCGGAGCGACCGCGAGACCTTCGCGCGGTGGCGGCGAAAAACCGGCCGCTTTCCCCGACCCGGCCGCCTGCCGCCGACGTGATCGGCCGTCCACCTGCGTTCGGCACGCTCTTTGCATCTTGCCGACCGACGGTGGTTCGATTTGTTTTTCGGCGCCATGCCGGCGAATGATTCGTCCGCTGCACGCGGCACGCGTCGTTCGCTCCAGGGATGGTGCATCCACACATCCCCGAGAGGAGCCTTCGCCATGCCTTCCTTCCGTGCGGGCTTTCCGCTGAACATCGCCCCGCAGTTCGAGGAACTGCGCGACGAGATCGATCGCGTCTGGAACTCGCTCACCGCCGCACCGCCGCTCCACGGCTGGGGCGCACGGCCCGCGGGTGGTTCGTTCCCCGCGGTGAATGTCCACGAGACCGACGACTGCATCGTCGTCGAGGCGGAACTGCCCGGCCTCGACGCCGGCGACGTCGACATCGCGGTCGCCGACGACGAGTTGGTCCTCAAAGGCGCGCGGCCGGAGTGTCCGACGGCCGAGGCCGGCGACGGCGAGCGGAAGCCGGCTGTCACCTGGCACCGCCGGGAGCGGGGCACGGGCGGCTTCGAGCGCCGGATTCCGCTGCCGATCGCCGTCGACGCCGGCCGCGTCGAGGCCCGGCTGGTCAACGGCGTGCTCACCGTCACCTGCCCGAAGTCGCCGCAGTGCCAGCCGCGAAAGGTCGAGGTGCGAACCTCGTGACGACCGCCGGCACCGTCGGGGGCCGAAGCCCCCGGCGGCCGGGCTCCCGTTTCCCACCTGCATCATCCCCGTCTTGAAAGGAGCGCTCCCCATGGTCACCACCACCAGCCCCACGCCGGCCGCGGCCCAGCCCGCGGCGGAGCCGAGCCTGACCTTCCAGCCCAACGTCGACATCTGCGACCACGGCGCGGAGGTGCTGCTCGTCTGCGACGTGCCCGGCGCCCGGCCCGACGGCATCGACGTGTCGTTCGAGGACGGGGTGCTCTCCGTCCACGCGGCCGTCGCCCCGCGGGAACTGCCCGGCCGCGGCCTGCGGCGGGAGTACCGCGTCGGCGACTACCAGCGGGCCTTCCGCCTCGGCGAGGGGTTCGATGCCTCGCTGATCACAGCCGACTACCGCCGCGGCGTGCTCACGATCCGCGTGCCGCGGCTGGCCGCCGTGCGGCCGCGAAAGGTCGAGGTCCGCACGGCCTGAAGCCCGCCGCATCGCCACCGGCCGGACGTCCCACGTCCCGGCCGGTGGCCCGCGTTCGTTGATTCCGAGTTTCCCTTCCTGAAGAAAAGGAGCGACCTGATGAGCCTGATTCCTTTTCGCACGAAGCGCACGAGCGGCATGGAGCCGGGCACGATGGCCACCCTGGCCGACTTTCGCAACGAGATGAACCGCCGCTTCGAGGGCTTCTTCTCCCGGCCGCTGGCCACGCCCGCCTGGTTCGAGACGACCGAGCCGGGGCAATGGCTGCCGGCCGTCGACATGTCCGAGAACGACAAGCAGATCCACGTGCGGGCGGAACTGCCCGGGATCGACCCCAAGAACGTGGACGTGAGCGTGTCGGAGGATCGGCTCGTGATCTCCGGCGAGAAGAAGTCGGAATCGGAGGAGAGCGGCGAGGGCTGGACGCATCGCGAGAGCCACTACGGCGCGTTCAGCCGGGCGATCCCGCTGCCGGAGGCCGTCGATCCGGCGAAGGTCACGGCCCGCTATGACAAGGGCGTGCTCACCGTCGAACTGACGAAGTCGCCGGCGAGCGCCTCGCGGAAGGTTCCCGTGCTGGCCAAGTGAGGCCGGCGCGGCAGGCTGTATCATGTGGCCGCGGGGCGCGACCGTGCCCCGCGGCCACCGTCATTTCCTCACCCCGGCCACCATGCCGCTCGTCCTCACGCCCCGCACCGTGACCGCCGGCCCGCTCTCCGTCGACCTCGACGGCGTCCTGCCCGATCGGCTCCGCGGCCTCTCGACCACGGCCGTCGCCCGGCTGCCGATCGCGGCCGACTGCCGGCCCTGCGAACTCGGCGCGGTGTTCACGGTGACCGGCACGGCGGACGACGGTCGGATCGAATGCCGCGGCGACTTCTCCCGCGTGCACCGCGTGGGCGCCGGCATGGCGGGCGGCCGGATCGACGTCAGC
>JBJTHX010000284.1:0-2938 GCA_046094745.1 Planctomycetia bacterium | reverse complement strand
CGATGCGGCGAGGTCGCCAACCGCGGGCGGTATCGCCGCGGGCTGGCGGTGGCGGTGGACATCACGACTATCATCGCTGAAACGAGCCGATCATCCAGCGGAGTCACGAGGCGCATGCCGGGAGGCCAGCTTTCCCTGTTCGGCGACGAACCCGACGCCGGCGGCCGGCCCCCGGGCCGGCGGGTGGGCGTGCAGCCCGCGGCGATACCGCCCGCGGTTGGCGACCTCGCCGCATCGCTCCCGGCGACCATCCGCCTGGGCACGAGCAGTTGGTCGTTCCCGGGCTGGACAGGCCTCGTCTACGCAGCCGCCGCGACCGGTCGGCCGCTCTCCGAGGCGGTGCTCGCCCGCGAGGGCCTCGCGGCCTACGCCGTCCATCCGCTCCTGCGCACGGTGAGCCTCGACCGCACCTTCTACGCGCCGCTGCCCGCGGATGCCTTCGCACGGTATGCGGCGCAGGTGCCCGACGGTTTCCGGTTCGTCGTCAAGGCGCCGGCCGCCTTCACCGACCCGGTCGTGCGGCAGCCCGGCTCCGGGATGGCGGCCCGCGAGAACCCGACGTTTCTCGACGCGCCGGCCGCGATGGCGGCCTTCGTGCAACCGGCGCTGGCAGGCCTCGGTGCGAAGGCGGGGCCGCTCGTGTTCCAGTTCCCGCCCCTCGGCCGCCGGTTGCTCGCCGACACGCCGCGGGTCGTCGCGCGGATCGCCGCCTTCATGACGATGCTCGCCCGCGGGCCGGCGAGCGACGACGCGGCACTGGCCGTCGAGGTCCGCGATCCCGAACTCTGCACGGCGAAGATGGCCGCGGCCCTCCGTGACGCCGGTGCCGTTCCCTGCCTCGCGATCCACGCCCGCATGCCACCGGCGGCGGAGCAGGCCGCCGCCTTCGGCCTCGACCGCGACGCCTGCCCGTGGCCGGTCGTGGCCCGGTGGAACCTGCACGCGGGCAGGGCCTACGAGGAGGCGCGGGCCGACTATTTCCCTTTCGACCACCTCGTGGAGGAGGACGAGCCGACCCGCACGGCCGTCGCGGCCCTGGCCGTTCGCGCCACCGCCCGTGGGCGGGGCGTGTTCGTGACGATCAACAACAAGGCCGAGGGCTCGGCGCCGCTCTCGGTGCTGCGGCTGGCGGAGGCGATCGCGGCACCGGCGTCAGCCGCCGGCTGAACGGTTGTCAGCGGGCGACGACCCGCAGTTCGAGTTCCTCGGCCGCCTCGTCCTTGCCACGGCGGACCTTGAAGCTCACGATGTCCCCCTCGGTGAACTGTGCCCGCAGGCTGCGATCGAACGCGCGGAACTCCTGCTTGCTTCGCAATTCCAGCCGCCGCCCGTTGATGGCCACGATTTCGTCGCCCGGCTTCAGCCCCGCCGTCCCCGCCGGCCCGCCCTCATCGACCTCGTCGATGCGGGGTACGAAGTCGTTTCCCCGTGGGCGGACGAGATTCAGGCCGATCTGGCACCGCTGGGGAGCGACGAGCGTGGCGTCGAGGACGGTCTCGGCCGCGTCCCTCCGCACCGTGATCCGGACGTCTTGGCCCTCGGGATAGATGCCGAGCAGGGCTGCCAGCCGCCGCGCATTGGCCACCGGCGCGTCGTCGAGCCGCAGGATGACGTCTCCCGGGCGAAACCCCGCCGCGGCCGCGGCCGAGCCCTCCGCCACGTCCTTCACCTGCACGCTCTCGGGCCGTTCGGGCTCGCCGCCGACGAAGCCCAGCCCCGGAATCCGCCCGTGCTTCACTTCGCCGCCGCCGGCCGCCTCGAGCCGGGGCAGCCAGAGCCGGATCTGCTTGGCGCTGATCGCGAAACCGAGGCCGGTGTTGCTCCGCAGGCCGAACCGCGTGCTGATCTGGCCGTTGATGCCGACGACCCGCCCGGACATGTCGATCAGGGGGCCGCCCGAGTTCCCCGGATTGACCTCGGTGTCGGTGACGATGCACTCGGTGTAGGTCCGCTGCGTGTGGTGCAGGGCCGAGACGATCCCGGCCGTGAAGGTCGGCGACTGGTCGAGGACACCGAGGCCGAACGGGTTGCCCACGGCGAGCGTCTCGTCGCCCACCGCCAGGGCGTCGGAGTCGCCCAATTCCAGGTACGGCACCGTCTGCCCCTCCTTGAGTTCGAGCCGGAGCGCCGCGAGGTCGCCATACGGATCGGTGCCGAGGAGCTTGGCGCGGTACGAGCTGCCGTCGCCCAGCCGCACGGTGTAGGACCGCTTGCCCTCGATCACGTGGTCGTTGGTGAGCACCAGTCCATCCGGCCGGATCACGACGCCGCTGCCGCCCTCCACGAACACGAACGCCGGTCGGACCTTGATGCACAAGTCCACGAGGTCGGCGGTGGGCGCGGCGCACGCGGCCCGGTTCGCCAGGGCGGCACACAGGAGGATGACGAGGCGGCCGCTCACTTGCTTTCTCCCAGCGTCACCTGGATGGTCCGGGCTTCGTCGGTGGAAAACACGCCCTCGAACCGCTCTCCCGGCTTGAGCGACTGCTTGAGCCGCTTGAGGTCGTCGGCCGTCTCCACCTCGCGGCCGGCGATCACGAGCCGCGGGCCGCCGCCCCGCCGCTGGAACTTGAGTTCCACGACCTGCCCCGCCTTGCAGGCGGTGATCCGTTCGGTCAGGTCGTTCCAGCTGCGGACCTCGGCCCCGTCGAGTTCCAGCACGACGTCGCCGCGCTTCAGGCCGGCCTTCTCGGCCGGGGATCCCGGCGCGACGCCGCCGATCACGACGGTGTCGGCGAACGCCTTCGACTCGTCGGCCAGGACGCCGAGCGTCGGGCCCGGAATGCGGTCGAAGGATTTGCCCGACTTCAGGGCATCGAGCACGTCGCGGATGCGATCCGCCCGGGCCGCCATGCCGACGCCGGAGTTGGGGGCCCGGGTCCAGGCCATCAGTTGTTGGGGGGCGACGAGCCGGCCGAGGATCGTGTCGGGCTGGATG
>JBJTHX010000283.1:0-15495 GCA_046094745.1 Planctomycetia bacterium | reverse complement strand
CGACGCGATCACGCTCGGCCCCGGCGGGGTCAACCTCGCCGCCGTCGCCGGCGGCGGGGCGAGCCAATCGTTCCGCATCGACACGGGCAACGGGGCGACCGACTCGATCGCCGTCACCAGGCCGATCGTGGCCAAGGGGGCAGGCGTCGTGGCCCTCGCCACGGCGGCCACGGTGGCGACCGGCGGCATCCGCCTGGCGGCGCCCGTGACGACCGGCTCCGGTGCCCAGACCTACGCCGGCCCCGTGGTCCTCGCCGCGAACACGGTGCTCACCTCCGGCCGTGACGGCGACATCACGTTCGCGCACACGGTGGACGGCGCCCGCACGCTGACGGTCGCGAGCGGCGGCCTGGTGCGGTTCCTCGGGGCCGTCGGCGCCGCGATGCCGCTCCGGGGCGTGACGGTGGCGAAGGCCGCCGGGGTTCACGTCATCGATGGATTCACACTGCGCGGCGCGGGTGTCGCCACCAAGGCCGATGGCCTCACGATCGCGGCCGGTGTCAACAACGTGGTGTTCAGCGTCGCCTCCGGCGGCGCAAGCCGGATGATCAGCGGCTTCGGTGGCAGCGGCATCCGTCTGGCCGGGTCCACGGCCGGTTCGCGGTTCACGGGCATCATGAGCACGGGCAATGGCACGGGGCTGCGGGTGGACGCCGGGGCCTATGCCACCACCAGCATCACGGGCTGCTCGTTCCGGGAGAACATGAACACCGGGGTGTCCCTGATCAACGCCCGCGGGCTCGCGCTGGGCGCCGCGGCGGCGGGCAACAGCATCGAGGCGAACGCCGGCTGGGGGGTCTATGCCTCCGGCAACCTGAGCGGCACGCAGGTCCAGGACAACTGGATCGACGGCAACGGCAAGTTCGGCGTCTACCTGGAGGGTGCGACCGGCTTGCTGCTCGGTGGCACCGCCCCGAACACGGGCAACCGGATCGTGAACGCGACCGCCTGGGGCAGGTATTCGACGGGCGTCTACGCGACCGGCAACCTGTCCGGCACCCGGGTCGAAGGGAACACGATCCGGGCGAACGGCGGCAACGGGGTGACGCTCGCCAACGCCCAGCGGATCACGATCGGCGGGCCGGCGGCCGGGGCCGGCAACCTGATCGACTCCAACGGAGGCTTCGGAGTCTCCGCCAGCGGCACATGCACCGGATCCCTCGTGCAAGGCAATCTGATCACGGGCAACGCACTCGGCACGGTCAACGTGCGGAATGCGAAGGGGATACGGGTTGTGTAATCCCGCCGGCTCGGGATTACGGGATCACCGCCGGCCCGGCGCGAAGCAGTGACGCTCGTGCGTGCCAGGAGCGTGGCTGGACAATTTGGCAACGACCCTGCGTCCCGCCGACGATTTTCCCAAAGAACCTGGCGGTCAGTCGGCATGCCGATCGCCCCGGGTTCCACCGCCAGGATGGCGGTGCCGAGCCTACAGGGATGTTCACGTGCGCCACGTCGTCGCCATGGCGGTCGTCTGCGGTTGTCTCGCTGCGGCGGTGCCGCTCGCGCGGGCCGATATCCTTTCTTTTCCGCGAGCCGAAACCGGGGCCCGGTTCTACCTGAACGGCATCGTCGGTGACTCGTTCACGACGCTCGCCAGCGGTGGTGTCAACACCGCCGGCGGCGGGCCGGTGGTGAACACAGGTGCGGTCGTGGACGACCTGTTGACGCTCGGCGGAGCCCTCGGCGTGGCGGCCTCTCGGCCGGACGGCGAGCTGCGGCTCGAGGTCGAGTCGCTTGGCCGCGGCACCCTCGACGGCCGCACGAAGAGCGTGTTTCCCCCGGAGGAGTACGCGGTCCGGGCCGGCGATTCCTGGACGGTCATGGCGAACCTCTGGCGGGAGCGGTCGATCACCGACCGCCTCGGCCTGTACGCCGGCGGCGGGATCGGCGCGGGCGGCTATCAGATCGCCGTCGACGACCAGACCGTGTCCGGGGCCGATGCCGCTGCGGCCTTCGCCTGGCAGGTGGGCGCCGGCGCGACCTGGCGGATCGGGCCGCGGATCACGCTCGACTTCGGGTATCGCTTCCTCGACCTCGGCACCGTGTCGACCCCGTTGACCCTGGCCGATGGCACCGCCGCAGGACACTACGATTCCTCGCTCTCGGCGAGCGAATGGCTGCTGACCGTGCGGATCTACGAGCCGTTCGCCGCGTTTCGCCGCTGATCACGGCGGCTCTGGCGGCGGCCCAGCCGCCGCTGCCAGGTGTCCACGTCACATCGCGCGGCGGCACGTCGCGCCGGACCCTGCAGCAGTCGGCATCTCCGCAGGCCGGACACCTCGCGGACTTGCCCGGCAGCGTAGAACTCAAAGCCGGAAGGGTTCGCACCGACTCGGGGCCGTTCCCAGCTGGCAACCGCGCGGATCGGGGACGACGGCCCGGGTGGCCCAGCCACAGGGGCTGCGAATTCGACCGCCGCCGTCGACCAACGTGGCGAATGCCCGCAGGCGTGCGCCACGTTGGTTTTTCGTTGCCCCGCGCCATGGCCGGCTTCCCTGCCGAGGAGTCACCATGAACGACAATCGCTTTCGCCAGATCGAGAACCTCATCGCGGATGCGGGCCGGTGTTTCGACCCGGTGACCGGCCTCTTCGAGCCGGTCGATGAGCCGGCGGATGACGAGGGAATCGACGCCGACTTCGACCTGGCGTCGTTCCTGGGGATGCTGGGCATCACGACGGACGAATGCGCCGAGTTCGTGCAGCGGAAGCTACGGGACTACGACGACTCGTTTCGCCAGGCCTGATCGGGAGCCAGGCGGCTGCCCGTTACAATGCCGGCGTCATGCCCCGGAACCGGTGAGCCGCCATGCCGCATGGACGTTTCGCGAACCCGCCGCGGTGGTTGTTGTCCCGACCCGCGGGCGTCGCCGCGCTTGCGTGGCTGGTCGTCGCCGGCCCCGGACGCGCCGACCCGCCGCCCGCGGCCGCCGCGGTGCCCGGCAACACGACTCCCGCGGCCGACCGGGTCGACGCTCCGGCCGCCGGGCCGCTCGACGGCCGCGACGGCCGCGATCTCGCGCTGCGGCTCTTTCGGCCGGAGCCCCGGATCACGGTCGAGCGGCACCTGCTCGAACGGGCCCGGTTTCCCGTCGTCGACGTGCACACGCACTTCGGCAAGCGGTTCGGCGCGGACGACGAACGACGCGACGCCTTCGTGGAGGTGATGGACCGCAACCGGGTCGCCGTCTGCGTCAGCCTCGACGGCGGCTGGGGCGACGACCTCGACGCCCACATCCGCCACCTCCACGCGCGGCATCGCGACCGCTTCGTGGTATTCGCCACCATCGACTGGCGCGGCCGAGGCCGCGCCGACGAGCCGGCCACGTGGGACTGCCAGCGGCCGGAGTTTCCCCGGGTGGCCGCCGAGATGCTCGCCGACGCCAAGCGTCGCGGGGCGAGCGGCGTGAAGATCTTCAAGGACTTCGGCCTCGGCTACCGCGACGCCTCCGGGGCGTTCCTGCGGATCGACGACGACCGCTGGGATCCGATCTGGCGGGCCTGTGGCGAACTCGGCCTGCCGGTGCTCATGCACACGGCCGATCCGTCGGCCTTCTTCGCGCCCCTCGACGCGCGCAACGAGCGCTGGGAGGAACTGCACCGCCGGCCCGAGTGGAGCTTCCACGACCCGAAGTTTCCCCGCCGCGACGACCTGCTGGCCGCCCGCAACCGGGTCGTGGCCCGCCACCCGGGGACCACCTTCATCGCGGCCCACATGGGCAACGACGGCGAGGACCTCGAGACGCTCGGCGGCTGGCTCGACCGCTGGCCCAACCTCCACGTCGACCTCGCCTCGCGGATCAACGAACTGGGCCGCCAGCCCTACACGGCCCGCCGCTTCCTGACGCGGCACGCCGATCGGGTGCTGTTCGCGACCGACGGCCCGTGGCCGGAGGCCCGCCTGCGGCTCTACTGGCGGTTCCTGGAGACGTTCGACGAGCACTTCCCCTACGCCGAGAAGGAGTTCCCGCCGCAGGGCTTCTGGAACATCTACGGCGTCGGCCTGCCGGACGACGTGCTCCGCAGGATCTATCACGAGAACGCCGCCCGCCTGATCCCCGGCGTCCGCGAGCGGCTCGCCCGCTTGGCGGCGGAGTGACGCCGCCACGGCCGCCCGCCACCGGCCCGCTCAGGCGTCCTCGGTGTCGGCGGCCGCGATCTCGCCGGCTGCGATCGCCTCGGTGAGCCGCTTGTGGTCGCCGGCCACGAAGTGGGCCTCCGCGACCGCGAACACCTCCACCGCGTCGGCGAACGCCTTGTCCTCGCCGAGGTAGGCCGCGATCGCAACCGTGTCGCCGCTGCGGGCGTGGGCCCGGGCGAGCGTGCGGGCGCAGAGGTCCGCGTACAGTTCGACCGTCGCGTACTTCGCCGCCTCGACGTCGAAGCCGCCCTTCATGTCGTGCAGCTGCCGGCCGTAGAACTGCCTGTCGGTGCCGGGCATGCCATCGGCCCAGCCAAGGAACAGGTCCGACACGGCCTGCATCAACTTCTGGCCGCGGACGACCCGCTGCCCCTCGTGGTCGATCCGGGGAAACGCGCCCAGGCTCTTCACGTGGGGGGCGAGCACCGACGGCGTCGCCTCCTTGAACTGGAGGATGATGCGGTCGTCGGCGTCGCGGCCCTCGAGCAGCACCACGAAGCACCGCGTGCCGATGCTGCCCACGCCCACCACCTTCCGGGCGAAGTCGACGATCGCGTAGCGGCGCGCGATCAGCTGGTTCTCGGGCGGCAGCGTCTCGACGTAGGCCGCATAGCCGGACTCAAGGAATCCGCGCAGCGTCGCGTCCGTGATCCGCTCCAGGACCGGCGGCTTCTCCTTGAAGAAGGTCTTGCCGTCGACATCCTCGGTGAGCCGGGCGATGGCCCGCTCCTGGGTGCGACGGCGGGCCTTCTCCAGCGCCGCCTCGGCATCCTTGGACGCAGCCGAGGAGTCGGCCTCGTCGGCGAGCGCCTCGATGTCGGCCGCGGTCATCCGCTCGTAGAGCACGCCCACGGTGGGCTTCTCGGACAGGTCCCGGATCGTCTCCTGGTAGGTCTTGGCCACGCGGCGGGCCAGGGCCGCGGCCTTCTCGGCATCGTCCTTCGCCTGCAGGCAGGTCACGAACGACGTGGCCAGCCGCAGCACGTCCCACTCGAACGGGCCGGGGTGGGTCTCGTCGAAGTCGTTGACGTCGAAGACGAGGTCCCGCTCGGGGGAGGCGTAGATGCCGAAGTTGGAGAGGTGCGCGTCGCCGCAGAGCTGCACGACGAGGCTCGTGCTCTTCCGCGCCCCGAGCGTGGCGGCCATCACGCCGGCGGAGCCGCGGAGCAGCGCCAGCGGACTCGCGGCCATCCGGGCATGCCGCAGCGGTAGGAGTTCGGCGATCCGCCCCCGGCCTTCGGCCACGAGCGTCTCGACGATGTCGGGCCGGCCGTCGCGGCTCGGCGGGTCGCCGAGTTGCTCGAGCGGCAGATCCTGCGCCTGCTGCCGGCCGATCTCGATGCGATCCTCGAGCGTGCGATGGACCGGCGCGTCGGCCGAAGTGCTTCCTGCCATGGTAGCATCCTAGCGTCTGGACGGCCGGACGCACCAAGGGTGTGATCGCAACCGGGTCCGTGCTCCACCTGTGGCCTCGTGCGCAGGGGGCCCGTCAGTCGCGGCCGATAACCCATGAAAAAACCCGCCGCCCTGATCGCCATCGCCCTGCTCGCCGCCGCTGCCACCATCGGGGTGCTGTCGCTCTCCGGAAACGGCGCCGGCCGCAGGCTCGACGAGGTCCCCCGCCGGCAGGCGATGTCCGCCGTGACCTTCAGAACCCTCGCCCCGCGAACGCCGCTCGTGGAGGTCGCGGAGGAAGTGCTCCGGCGAACCGGCGCCCGGCCGGTCTCCGGGACGGCCGACGTCATTCTCGATATCCAGGCCGGCATCGGGGAGGAAGGCTTTCGGATCGAGGGCGACGCGCCGGTTCGGATCACAGGCAACGACGACCGCGGGCTGTTGTATGGGATCGGCAGGTTTCTGCGCGGCCCGTGGCAGGGTACGTCGGTCCCGCAGCGGAAGGTGCGCGGCATGTATTTTGCGACGCACTTTCACAACTGGTATCACGACGCCCCATTGCCGGAGGTGGTCCGGTATGTGGAAGAGTTGGCGTTGTGGGGCTGCAACGCGCTGGTCGTGTGGTTCGACATGCACCACTACCAGGGGCTGCAGGATCCGGACGCGGTGCAGATGGTGGAACGGCTGCGTGCGATCCTCGCGGCGGCACAACGGGTGGGGATTCGACCGGGATTGCTCGTGCTGGCGAACGAAGCCTACGCGACGACCCCGGTGGAAATCCGGGCGACGAACGCCAAAGACCAGAACGGTTACTTCGCGTCGCCCGGCGGATTTTACGGTGTCGAGATCTGCCCGAACGCACCGCGCGGGCTGGAGCAGATTCTGCAACTGCGGTCCGGCGTGCTCGACGCGTTCGGGGACATCGCGTTCGAGTATTTCGTGATCTGGCCATACGACCAGGGCGGCTGCACCTGCGCGAAGTGCGCACCGTGGGGCACGAACGGGTATCTGAAGACTGCCGAGGGGGTCGCACGGCTCGCCCGCGAACGGTATCCGCAGGCCAAAATCGTGCTGTCCACCTGGTATTTCGACCACTTTGTGCACGGCGAATGGGACGGAATGCGCGCGGCCTTTGCGGGGAGCAAGCCCGAGTGGATCGACTATCTGCTGATCGACGACTACGGCGATTTCCCGAAGAATCCGCTGGAGCACGGCATCCCCGGCGGCTTCCCGGTGGTGGGTTTTGCGGAGATCAGCATGGTCGGGATGTCTCCATGGGGCGGGTTCGGCGCGAACCCCCGGCCGCGGCATTGGCAGAAGCATCACCAGAGCACACGGGATTTGCTCGGCGGCGGCTTTCCCTATTCCGAGGGCATCTACGAGGATGCGAACAAGGTCCTCCAGTTGCAGCTCGGCTGGGATCCCGGCCGCGACACGCGGGAGATCCTTCGCGAATATGCGGCGGCCCATTTCAGCCCCGCCGAGGCCGACGGGATCGTCGAAGCGATGTGGATGATGGAAGACCTCTGCGGGCTGAGCCTGGAAGAGACCGCAGACGGCGTGCGATTCCGGCACTGGAACCCACCGGTCAAGGCCGAGGCGTGCTTCGAGCTGGTGAGCCGGATCGATCGCGGCCTTTCCGAGGGTATCCGGCGGTCCTGGCGCTGGCGGATCCTGTGGCTGCGGGCTGCGCTCGAAGCCGAGATCAAGCGCACCGGTGGCAAGCCCAGCGAACGAGCCACTGGTTACTTCCGGGAACTGATCGAGCTGTATCACGCCCGGAACGCCGAAGGCGCATGTCACCCGCCCGAGCCCGACGGCGGTGAAAACAAGCCTGTCGACACCGCCGTTCAAGCGGGGTAGGAATCGTCGACGGGCCCCCCGCAGATCGACTTGCAGCGCGGGAGCCACGCCGGCCCGGGTTGCGGATCGCTCTGCATGGCCTTGCCCGGGGTCGACGGACGCCTCAAAGCAACACCCTCGACTCTTGACCGATGAACAGTAGATTCACGAGCAGCAGGGCACCATCCCCGTCGCGATGCGACGGCAGACCATGACTCGTTTCTTCACACCTCGAGAGGATGTGACCTCTCCGGAGCAGTCGTCCCATGCATGATGCGGTCCGTCCCCGGTGCGCGGTTCTGGCAGTGGCGGCCCTCGGGCTGTCCCTTGGCACGGGGAACGCCCTCCGCGCCGACGACTGGCCGCAGTGGATGGGTCCCGGCCGGGACAACGTCTGGCGCGAGGACGGCATCCTCGCCACCTTCCCCACGGACGGACCGCGGGTCGTCTGGCGGACCAAGGTCGCCGGCGGCTACGCAGGGCCCGCGGTCGCCGACGGCCGTGTCTTCGTGACCGACTACGTCACGGAGGCGGAGGTGAAGGTGGCGAACTTCGAGCGGAAGACCTCCACGGGCGTCGAGCGGGTGCTCTGCCTCGACGAGGCCACCGGCCGGGAACTCTGGCGGCACGAGTACCCCGTCACCTACACGATCGCCTACCCGGCGGGGCCGCGGTGCACGCCCACGGTGGACGGCGGGATGGTCTACACGCTCGGCGCCGAGGGCGACCTGTTCTGTTTCGACGCGGCGACCGGCCGGATCGTCTGGCAGCGCGACCTGAAGAAGGACTTCGCCACAAAGGCGGCGCTGTGGGGCTGGGCGAGCCATCCGCTCGTGGACGGCGACCGGCTCGTGTGCATCGTCGGCACCAACGTGGCCCACGCCGCGGCCTTCGACAAGCGGACCGGCAAGGAACTCTGGCGCGCAGGCAAGGCTCCGGAGCAGGGCTACGTGCCCCCGTCGATCATCGAGGCGGCCGGCGTGCGGCAGCTCGTGCTCGTCAAGCCCGACGGCGTCTACGCGGTGGAGCCCGAGACCGGCAGGCTGCTCTGGGAGACGCCCTACAACGCCGACAACGGCTCGATCATCATGACGCCGGTGCGGGTGGGCGAGCACCTCTACCTCGGCGGCTATCAGGGCAAGAACCTGCTCCTGAAACTTCGCGGCGACGCGCCGGGCGTCGAGGTCGTGTGGCGGAACCGGCCGAAGCAGGGCATCTCGGCGGTCAACGTGCAGCCGTTCGTCGCCGACGGCCTCGTCTACGGCTTCCACGAGAGCGGCGAACTGCGGGCGATGCGGGTGCCGGAGGGAGATTTCGCCTGGCGGGGCGGCGGCCCGCTCGGCGAGCGGCCGCAGGGCTCGGGCACCGCGTTCCTGACGCGGCAGGCCGACCGCTTCTTCCTGTTCACGGAGACCGGCGACCTCGTGATCGCCCGGCTCTCGCCGCAGGGCTACGAGGAACTCGGGCGGACGCACCTGCTGGAACCGACGAACGTCGCGTTCGGCAGGCCGGTCGTCTGGTGTCCGCCCGCCTATGCCAACCGCGCGATCGTCGTGCGGAACGACGCCGAGATCATCCGCGTCTCACTGGCGAAGTGAGCCGGCGGGCCGTCAGCGGTTCGCGGGCCGCGGAGCGCCGCCGGCAGGCTCCACGAGCACGCTCTGCGTGCCGTCGGGGATCTCGAGTTCGCCACCGGTCGGCACCACGTCTCCGGCCGGCGCCGGCCGCGGCACGGGCAGCGGCGCGGGAATCGGCTCGACCGCCAGCGGCGCGGGTGCCGGCCGCGGGGGACTGGCCGCGGCGGTCGCCGGCGCGGGAGCCGGCCGCATCGCAGCCTGCTGCGGGGCCGCGGCGGGCGGGGCCGGCCGCGCGACGGTGGCGGCCGGCGACTCCGTGACGGTGACCACGCCGCCCGGCGGGCCGCCGGGGGCGGGCATGGCGAGCCGACGCCGCACGCGACCGCCGGGACCGATCACAATGGCCGGGCCGCCAGGTGCGATCGGCACGGCGAGGAGGGGATTGGGCCGCAGCGGTCCGGCGGGCGGCACGATGGCCGTGCCCGGGGGCGGCGCGAGCACGACGCCGCGGCGGGCGAGCCGACGGGCCGGCGAGGCCGCGGCCTCCGGCAGGGCGGCAGCCAGGGAGAGGATCGCCACCACGAGAATCCCGGCCTGCGAACGACGCGCCACCACGTGCCTGCTCCTGTGAAGAATGGCTGCGGCACGATCGTGCCGCGAGACCCGGAGCATAGGAACTGTCCGCGGCGAACGCCAAATCCTGGCCGGCCGGTTTCCCGTGCTGGCGCTGCCAGCGGCACGCAAGCCGCGGCGGCCGGCGGCGTTACGCGAGGATCGCCCGCACCGGCTGCGCCGGTTCCACGCCCGTGAGTTTCGCATCGAGCCCCTGGTAGGGAAACGTGAACCGCGTGTGGTCGATGCCGAGCAGGTGCAGCATCGTGGCGTGCAGGTCGCGGACGGGGACCACGTCCTTGATCGCGTTGTAGCCGAAGTCGTCGGTCGCACCGTGGGTCACGCCGCCTCTGATGCCGCCGCCCGCCAGCGCCATGCTGAAGCCCTTGATGTGATGGTCGCGGCCGATCCCCTCCTTCTCGCCCTGGCCCATCGGCGTGCGGCCGAACTCTCCGCCGATCACGACGAGCGTCTCGTCGAGCAGCCCGCGGCGTTCCAGGTCGGTGAGCAGTGCGGCGGCCGCCCGGTCCGTGGGTGGGCAGATCTCCCGCATGTGCTTGTCGATGCCCCCGTGGTGGTCCCAGTCGCTGTGGTAGAGGTGCACGAACCGCACGCCGCGCTCCACGAGCCGGCGGGCCATCAGGCAGTTGGTGCCGACGGTCGCCTTGCCCGGCTCGGCCCCGTAGAGGGCGAGCGTCTCGGGCGTCTCGTCGGAGAGGTCGGCCAACTCCGGCACGCTCGTCTGCATGCGAAAGGCGAGTTCGTACTGCTTGATCCGGGTGGCGATCTCCGGATCGGCGAGCGACCCGAGCCGGTGACGCTCGAGCGCCGCGACGGTGTCGACGAGATCCCGTTGCCCGGTGGCGGACACGCCGGCGGGGTTCGCCACGTAGTGCACCGGTGCCCCCGAGGTGGCGAACTCGACCCCCTGGAACTGCCCGGGCAGGAAGCCGGAGTGCCACTGCCGCGCCGCGATCGGCTGCGGGCTGCGGCCCACCTTGCTCGTCATCACGACGAAGCCGGGCAGATCGTCGGCCTCGCTGCCCAGGCCGTAGGTGACCCAGGCTCCCATGCTCGGCCGGCCGGAGAGCGCCGTGCCGCAGTTCATGAACGTGTGGGCCGGGTCGTGGTTGATCTGCTCGCCGACCAAGGAGCGGACGATCGCCAGGCGGTCGGCCTTGGACCCGAGCAGCGGGAAGAAGTCGCTCACCTGCGCACCGCACTCCCCGTGCCGGGAAAACGTCGTCCGCGGCCCGAGGCAGACGAGCCGCTTGCCCTGCAACTGGGCGATCGGCTGGCCGGCCGTGATGCTCTCGGGCATGTCCTGGCCGTCGAGTTTCGCCAGCACCGGCTTGTGGTCGAACGTCTCCAGGTGGCTCGGGCCGCCGGCGAGACAGAGAAAGATCACCGCCTTCGCCCGGGGCGGGTGGTGCAGCGGCTGGACGGCGCCGGATGCCGTGACGGCCGCCGCCAGGCCGTCGCGGGCCAGGAGGCCGCCGAGGGCGGCACCGCCGAGCGACAGGCCGGAGCGGGCGAGGAACGTGCGGCGGTGGATGGCGTGCATGATCAATACCTCGCGAACGTCTCGTGGAGGTTCAGCACGGCCCGGGCCGTGGCCGCCCAGGCGGCGAGTTCGACGGCGTCGAGCGACTCGTTCCGCGGGGCGATGCCCGTGGCGAGCAGTTGCTGCGCCGCGGCCGGGTCGGCCCGGTAGTCGGCCCGGCGACGGCCGAGCAGGCCCTGCACGAGCGCCCGCTCGGTCGTGTCGGGAGCCCGCGACAGCGCCTGCCGCCAGAGGAACTCGATCCGGCCGGCGTCGCCATCGGCCGCGACGAGCGCCCGCTCGGCGAGCTTGCGGGCGGCCTCCACGAACGTTGGGTCGTTGAGCAGCACGAGCGCGGCCTTCGGCGTGTTGGATCGCATCCGCAGGGCGGCGCACTCCTCGCGGTTGGGAGCGTCGAAGGCGAGCAGTTGCGGGTGGAGGAACATCCGCTGCCAGTGGACGTAGAGCCCCCGCCGCCACTGGCGGTCGTCGGCGTCGGCCACGTACTCCCGCTGCGGAAAGTTGAGGTGCCGGTAGTAGCCGACCGGCTGGTAGGGCCGCACGCTCTCGCCGCCGAGCCGCTCCACGAGCAGGCCGCTGGTGAACAGGGCCGTGTCGCGGATGTTCTCCGCCGGCAGTCGCCAGCGGCCCTGCCGGGCGAGCAGGCGGTTGTCGGGATCGCGGGCCAGGAGCTCGGGGGCGGCGTCCGACGACTGCCGATAGGCCCGGCTGGTGACGATCGACCGCACGAGTCGACGGATGCTCCAGCCGCCGTCGACGAACTCGAGCGCGAGCCGATCGAGGAGCTGCGGGTGATCGGGCATCTCGCCCTGGCCGCCGAAGTCGCCGAGGCTGCGCGAAATCCCCGCGCCGAAGAACAGGGCCCAGAGCCGATTGGCGGCGACGCGGGCCGTGAACTCGCCGACCCCGCCGGCCTTGACCGGCGTCACCAGCCAGCGGGCCAGATCGGCGCGGCTGGCACGGCTGGCGACGTCGAGCTTTCCCATGAAGGCCGGCACGGCCGGCTGCACGAGCGGGCCGCTCTCGTCCATCCAGTTGCCGCGGGGCAGCACCCGCACGTCGCGCGGCGTCGCCAGGGCCCGCGTCACCATCAACTGCCGCTCGATCGCTGCGCGTTGCTTCCGCAGGGCGGCGAGTTCGATCCGGCGGGCGACGACCTCCTCCGCCTCGGGTTCCGCCGGCTGTGCCCGCGGCGGCAGCACGAGCGGCGGCAGGTCGGCCGCCAGGGCCGCGATCCGCGGGTCGAGCCGGGCCGCCGCGTCGCGGTCGAACGGCCCCACGATCGCCACCTGTGGGTCGCGAAACGTGGGCAGCGAGTTGAGGTTGCGCGGGTTCTCGGGCCGGTTGCCCTGCATGTGCAGTTCGTCGTCGATGTCGGCGAAGAACGCCCCCAGGGCGTAGAAGTCGCGGGCCGTGTAGGGGTCGTACTTGTGGTCGTGGCATTGGGCGCAGCCGACCGTCGCCCCCATCCACGCCCCCGACACGTTCCGGATCCGGTCGGCCTGGTAGATGATCCGGTATTCCTTGAGCTGCAGGCCGCCCTCGTGGGTGGTCTGCAGGAGGCGGTTGTAGCTGCTGGCGAGCACGGGATCGTCGGGATGCTCGCCGGGCGCCGCACCGACGAGATCCCCCGCGAGCTGCAGGGTCGTGAACCGGTCGAAGGGCAGGTCGTCGAGGAACGCCTTGATCACCCAGTCGCGATACGGCGCGGCGGAGTGGTCCTGGTCGCCGTGGTAGCCGACCGTGTCGGCGTAGCGGACGAGATCGAGCCACCAGGCCGCCAGCCGCTCGGCGTGCCGCGGCGAGGCGAGCAGGCTTTCGACGAGCCGCTCGTAACGGTCCGGCCGGGAGTCGGCCAGATAGGCGTCGACCTCCGCCGGCGTCGGCGGCAGGCCGGTGAGGTCGAAATGGAGCCGCCGGACGAGCGTGACCGGGTCGGCGTCGGCCGCGGGCTCGAGCCCCTCGGACTCGAGCCTGGCGAGCACGAAGGCATCGATCCAGTCAGTCGGCCAGTCACCCTCCTTCACGGCTGGGCCGTCATGCCGCTGCGGCGGCACGAAAGCCCAGTGGGGAGAGTAGGGAGCACCGGCCTCGATCCAGTCCTCGAGTTTCTTCTGCTGCTCCTCCGTGAGCACGTGGTTGCTCTCGGGCGGCGGCATGACGAGATCAGCGTCGGTCGCGTGGATTCGCGCCACCAGTTCGCTCTCGGCCAGCTGCCGTGGCACGATCGCCCGCGCTCCGCTGTCGAGTTCGGCCAGCGCCGCATCGCGGTCGTCGAGCCGCAGCCCACCCCGCCGGTCGTGCTCGTCGGGGCCGTGGCAGGCGAAACAGTTGTGTGAGAGGATCGGCCGGATGTCCCGGTTGAAGTCGGGCACGCCGCCGCCGCTCGCGGGCAGGGCCGAAACACCGGCGAGCAGAGCCGCGGCGACGGCTCGACGAAACGGTGACGCGGTGACCATGCGTCGGACCCGGGAGGGAGGGCAGCGTGTCCCGTGGGCGCGGGAACGACGAATTATAGCCCGAGGAAAAGGTCTTCCCGCCCCCTCGGCCGCGTCGTTGACGTTGCCGCGCGGCGAACGTAGATTCGACGCGATTTTCGCGGTTTCCCCGCGTGCTCCGCTCGTCCCCACCATCCCCCAGCGAAAGGGTTCGCGTCCCATATGGCCACCTCCCTCGGAAAAAAGTCCGCCAAGAAGTCCGCCAAGAAGTCGGGGGGCGGGGGCAAGTCGGGCCGGAGGATCTATTACTTCGGCGCCAAGAAGTGCGACGGTGACGGCTCGATGAAGCCGTTGCTCGGCGGCAAGGGGGCCAACCTCGCCCAGATGACGAAGATCGGGCTGCCCGTGCCTCCCGGCTTCACGATCACCACGCAGGTGTGCATCGACTACTACAAGAATCACAAGAAGTTTCCCAAGGGCCTCGAGGATGAGGTCGCCTCCGCCATGAAGCTCATGGAAAAGGAGACGGGGAAGAAGTTCGGCGACCCGAAGAACGCCCTCCTTGTCAGCGTCCGCTCCGGTGCCCGCGACAGCATGCCGGGCATGATGGACACGATCCTGAACCTTGGCCTCAACGACGAGACGGTGAAGGGCCTCGCGGAGGCCACCGGCAACCCCCGCTTCGCCTACGACTCCTACCGCCGCTTCATCCAGATGTACGGCGACGTGGTGATGGGCGTACAGAAGCGGCATGAGAACGAGCACGACCCCTTCGAGGAGACGATGGAGGGGCTCAAGCACCAGCTCGGCATCCACGACGACACCGACCTCTCCGAGTCGCACCTCCGCGAGCTCATCAGCCGTTACCTGCGGCTCATCAAGGAGCGGACCGGCAAGACCTTCCCGCAGGATCCCTTCGGACAGCTGATGGGCGCGGTGGGCGCCGTGTTCGGCAGCTGGATGAACGAGCGGGCGATCCTCTACCGCCGCAAGTACAAGATCCCCGACGAGTGGGGCACCGCCGTCAACGTGCAGAGCATGGTGTTCGGCAACATGGGCGACGACTGCGCCACCGGCGTGGCCTTCACCCGCGATCCGGCGACCGGCGAGGACGTCTTCTACGGCGAGTACCTCGTCAACGCCCAGGGCGAGGACGTCGTGGCCGGCGTCAGGACGCCCAAGCCCGTGGCCGAGATGGCCCACGAGCCGATGTTCGCCGGCACCTACAAGCAGCTGGAGAAGGTGCGGCAGACGCTCGAAAAGAAGTTCGGCGACGTGCAGGACTTCGAGTTCACCGTCGAGAAGAAGAAGCTCTACATGCTGCAGACGCGGCATGGCAAGCGGACGGCGCTGGCCTACGTGAAGATCGCCCACGACATGGTGAAGCAGAAGCTGATGGCACCCGAGCACGCCATCCAGTCGGCCGACCCCGATGCCCTGTCGCAGCTCCTGGCCCCGATCTTCGACCGCCACGACTACGAGGCGGCGAAGAAGAGCGGCCGGCTGCTGACCACCGGCCTCCCCGCCGGCCCCGGCGCGGCCACCGGCCAGCTCGTGTTCTCGGCGGCCAAGGCCGAGGAGCTGGCCCACAAGGGCGTGAAGGAGGTGCTCGCCCGCGTCGAGACCTCGCCGGAGGACCTCCGCGGCATGATCGCCGCCGAGGGCATCCTCACCAGCCGCGGCGGCGTCTCCAGCCACGCGGCCCTCGTCGCCCGGCAGATGGGCAAGGTGTGCGTGGCCGGTGCGGGCGCCATCCAGATCGACTACGCCGCCGGCACGCTCAAGTGCGCCGGGCAGACGCTCCGCGAGGGCGACGCGATCTCCATCAACGGCTCGACCGGCGAGGTGTTCGCGGGCGGGATCAAGACGGCCGACAGCGAGCTGAAGCAGGTGCTGATCGCCGGAACGATGAAGCCGGCCGATTC
>JBJTHX010000282.1:0-4847 GCA_046094745.1 Planctomycetia bacterium | reverse complement strand
GGCCTGGGCGGGCCGATCGTCGGCCCACCCGCCGATGCTACTATCGGCACCCGCGGCCCGCCGGGCCCCGGAAACCGGCCGCCCCGCGACCGGCCGGGCCGATCGCGGAGCGGGCTGCGTTCCGCTTCCCCTACACTCGTTGCCACCCGAACGTTCCCTGCATGTTCATCCGGGAGACCACCGGCATGGCCGGCACACCACATCGGCGGATGCTCTTGGCGGCGATCGCCTGCCTGGTGCTCGGCGCTGGAGCGATGGGCCGGGTGGCGGCTCAACCGCCGCGACTCGATCCTGCCAGCATCGAGCGTGTCGCATTCGTGGGCAACAGCATCACCCTGCATGGTCCGAAAGAAGACATCGACTGGGACGGCAATTGGGGCATGGCGGCAACGCAAGCCGATTGGGATTACGTCCATCGGCTGGTGCACCGCCTGGAGGAGGCCGGCGGGAAACAACTCGCGACGTCGGTGCGCAATCTTGCCGACTTCGAACGCGACTACGCGGGATATGACCTGGAACGAGGCCTGGCGGAGACGGTGGCCTTTCGGCCGGACCTCGTGATCGTCGCCCTGGGTGAGAACGTCGCCGCGTTGACCACCGATGAGGCGACGCAACGGTTCGAAGCCGCTTTTCGGCGGCTGCTGGAAAGGCTGCGGCGGCCCGCCGACGGTCGGCCGATCCCGATCATCGTGCGCGGCACCTTTTGGCACGATGCGGCCAAGGATGGCGCCATGGCGCGGGCGGCGACGAACACGGGGGCGACATTGGTGTCACTGGAGGGACTCGATCGGGACGAATCGAACTTCGGAAGATCCGAGCGGCCGTGGAAGGATGCCGGCGTGGCTGCCCATCCTGGCGATCGCGGGATGAAAAACATCGCCGACAGGATCTGGAGCGGGATGGAACCGGCCCGCTGACGCTTCCCGTCGACGGCAAGCGGCAGCCTCGCGGGATGGTGTCCGCAACGGCGCGCGATCCGGTCAGCCGGCCAGCGGATTCCGCCAGCGGACGCCGGGAAAGCGACCGAAGTCGAGGTCCGAGGTGTGCACCTCGGCGTGGTACTCGATCGCCAGGGCGGCGATGTGGGCGTCGGTCGTGAGCGCGCCGCCCACGCCGGCGGCCCGCAGCGTCGCCAATAGCGCGGGCACGTGCCCCTTGCCGGGAGCGATCAGCCGCACCGGCCGGGCGTCGAACCAGTCCTCGACACGCCGGGCACTCTCCTCGACCGAGAGCGGTTGCGTGAGGATTCGTGGGGACGTGGTCAGGCGGAGGAACGCCAGGACGACGACGATCGGGATGCCGACATCGGTGTCTCCGGCGAGCAGGCCCCGCCACCAGCCGCGGGCCGCGGCATGATCCGGATCGGCCTGATTGTGGGCGTAGATGATGAGGTTGGCGTCGGGAATGATCATCGCCGCCGTGCCGCCCGGCCAGCCGCCTCCGCGGCCTCCATGTCGTCGGCCAGTTGCTGCAGCCGCAACCGGTCGATGCCGGGCTGGTACCCCGACCGAAAGGTCCGCACCTCGATCTGTTCCCGCTTCCCGCTCCGGACACCGGCCAGGCCGCGCCGAATGGCCTCGTTGACGACCCGCTTGAACGTGACTCCGGACCGGGCTATTTCCCGGCGGATCAAGGCTTCGGTATCGGGGTCGAGCGTGACCGTCGTTCGCATGGAGGCATCAGAGCATCATTACCACTGCTGTCAACGCATCACAGCACGGAGTCGCTGCTGCGGAACGGCGGCGGGCGGCCGCGGGTACGATGCTGCGATCCTCTTCCTGCGATTCGGGGTTCCCGCATGTCGCGTTCGCTCCCGGCCCTTGGTTCGTGTCGCAGGCCGCTCGTTGCGGGGCTGTGCCTGGGGTTCCTTGCCCTGCTGCCTCCCAGCGATGCCGCCGAGCCCAACCACGACGAGGCGGCCGTCCGTCCCTTCACGCTTCCCGACGTCCTCGCCGGCCCCGACGGGAAGCCCGCGGAAACGGCCGCGGCATGGCAGTCGGTCAGCCGGCCCCATCAGCTCGGCCTGCTCGAGAAGGTCGTCTACGGCCGCCGGCTGCCGGCCGTGCCCGTCACGGTGGTCGGCGACGTGGAGCGGGCCGACGTGACGCTCGCGGGCGACGTGCCGGCGAAACGTATCCAGGCTCGACTGCGGCTGGGGGATGCGGCCGACGCCAAGGTCGTCGAAGTACTCGTCTATCTGCCCGTGGCGCAGAAGCCCGCGCCGGTCTTCCTGGAACTCAATTTCGCCGGCAACCAATCCCAGCATCCCGACCCGGGCATCTGGCTGTCGCGGGCCTGGATGCGCGACGACAAGGAGGCCGGGATCGTGGACCACCGGGCCACCGCGGCCTCCCGCGGCCGCTCCGCCCACCGCTTCCCGGTGGAGCGGATGCTCGCCCGCGGCTACGGCATGGCGACGGCCTATTACGGCGACCTCTTTCCCGACCGGCCCGACGGCCGGGCGGAGAGCGTGCTCGTGTCGCTGGGCCGCCCGGTGGCCGGCGACCTGCCGCCCGACGAGCCCGGCGCGATCGCGGCCTGGGCCTGGGGCCTGTCGCGGATCCTCGACTGGCTCGTGACGCTCCCCGAGGTCGATGCCGCGAAGGTCGCCGTCGTGGGCCATTCGCGGCTGGGCAAGACGGCCCTCTGGGCAGCGGCCTGCGACGCGCGGTTTGCGATGGCCGTGGCCAACGAGTCGGGCTGCGGCGGCGCGGCGCTCGAGCGGCGGAACTTCGGCGAGACCGTGGCCGCGATCACGCAGCGTTTCCCGCACTGGTTCTGCCCCGCGTTCGCCACGTTCGCCGGCCGCGAGTCCGACCTGCCAGTCGACGCCCACGTGACGCTCGCCATGACCGCGCCGCGGCCGCTCTACGTGGCCAGCGCCATCGACGACGCCTGGGCCGACCCACGCGGGGAGTTCCTCGCCGCCGTCGCCGCCGAGCCCGCCTGGAAACTGTTCGGCCTCACCGGCCTCGGCACCGCGGACTGGCCGCCGGTGGACACGCCCGTCGGTCGGACCGTGGGCTACCACGTCCGCGGCGGCCGCCACGATCTCCTCGACTACGACTGGCAGCGGTTCGCCGACTTCGCCGACCGCACGCTGCGTGGCCGCGTGCCGCCCGAGGGCCGCTGACGCCGCCGCGGTGGTTGGCGTCCGCCCGGACGGCCGCGGTATATTCCGGAGAATTCCGTCACCACGCCGACAGCCCGGGAGCATCGCGATGACGAGCCTCCATGCATCCAGCCGCCGCCGCTTCCTGCGGGGGGTCGGCGGCGCCGCCGCGGGCACCGTCGCGGCGCCCTACGTGATCACGTCGCGGGCCCTCGGCGATGCGACCACGCCGCCGGCCAGCGACCGGATCGTCATGGGCGGGATCGGCCTGGGCAACATGGGCTCGGGCGACCAAGGGGCGTTCCTCGGCCGCCGCGACGTGCAGTACGTGGCCGTGTGCGACGTGCGGACCCCCTGGCGGGAGCGGGCCAAGCAGCGGGTCGACGCCGCCTACGACAACACCGACTGCACGGCCTGCGTCGACTTCCGGGAACTGCTCGCCCGCGACGACATCGACGCCGTGCACGTCGCCACGCCCGACCACTGGCACTCCGTGATGACGACCGCGGCCTGCCGCGCCGGCAAGGACGTCTACCTGCAGAAGCCCGAGACGCTCACGCTGGCCGAGGGCCCGCTGATGATCGCCGCCGCCCGACGGTATGGCCGCGTCGTCTCCGGCGGCAGCCAGCGGGTGCTCGGCGACTACCGCTCGATCGTCGATCCCTGCTGGGCGGGCGAGCTGGGCGGCATCCGCGCGGTGGACGTGGAACTCGGCATCCCCTCGATGCTCTGCTTCCTGCCCGCCCAACCGACGCCCCCCGACATCGACTGGAACCTGTGGCTCGGCCCCGCGCCGTGGGAGCCCTACAACGCCGGTCGCTGCGACGGCAAATACGGCACGTCCGGCAACAGCTGGCGGTCGTACGCCGATTATTCGGGCGGCCATCTCACCGACTGGGGCGCCCACAACATGGGCGGCGCCCTGTTCGCGGCCGGCCTGCACGAGGCGCAGCCGACGGCCGTCACGTTCCATCCGGCGGCGGCCGACACGAAGGAGGCCGCCTTCGTGTCGCTCGCCTACCCGGGCGACGTGACCGTCCACGTCAACCGGCCGCAGCGGCTGCGGACGGAGGCGCCGGCGGTGGCCCACGAGCGGGCCATCCGCATCGCCGGCGACGGCGGCCAGCGGCCCGCCCGGCCCGTCCCCGCCTACCGCGGGGACAGCATCTACGCCGATTTCATCGAGTGCGTGAAGACCCGCGAGCGGCCGTTCCGCGACCTCGAGCCGGCCGTCAACACGATGGTCGCCCTGCACCTGGCCGGCCTCGCCTTCCGGCTCGAGCGGTCGCTGACCTGGGACCCGGCGACCCAGCGGTTTCCAGGCGACGACGAAGCCAACCGGTTCCTCGACCGGGCGCGCCGCGAACCCTGGATCCTCTGACCTCGGAGCCGACAGGAAAGGAGCCCCCATGGCCGACGCCGCCTCCATCGACGCCGCCTGCGCCGCCCTCGCGGCCTTCGATTGGTCCGCCGATTCCGGATTCGCGAAGACGCTCGACGCGGCCGTGATCGCCGCCCACGGCCACGAGGCCGCGCGAGCCGACCTCGAACGCCGCTTCGCGGCGGTCCTGGCCGCCGGCACCAGCCGCGCGGCGAAGGAATACGCCTGCCGCAAGCTCGCGATGATCGGCACGGCGGCCTCCGTGCCGGCGCTGGCGGCCCTCCTGCCACAGGCCGACCACTCGCACATGGCCCGCTTCGCCCTCGAGCGGATCACCGCCCCCGAGGTCGGCAC